>NZ_JBQSXL010000020.1:0-76782 GCF_052378165.1 Halomonas sp. AOP30-A1-24 | reverse complement strand
TTGAGGATAAAGCTCATGCCTTATTATTAGACATTATAAATAGGCTTCTTAAAGGGGCCATTTTTTAGAAGAACTTATGAAAACGAATGTGCCGACTATTTCAGCCTACGATGTTATTTATGACGTAGTGCCTAAGCTTGATACCCTCGAAAAGCTGGTGGGGGGGCACCCTTGATGAAGCGCTAATGGCTAACCAGGAACTGGAAAGCATTGCGCATATAAACACGCTGAAAACGGAGTTTCAGCTGGAACTGACCATGATCCGTATGAACCTGGAGCATTTGTTAAAGCGTTATCAGAAAGAGTTGAATGCCGTGGTAGAAGATAAGCGCCATGATCAGCTATTAACGCTTGACGCGTTCGAGGCAATGGCGATTGAAAGTGCTGCCCAGCTTTATCGGCGAGCGCAAGCTCGTTAAGCACTCATCCATGAAACCCAAACAACCATCGAGCAGGCCGAAACCCACGGGCTTGATACAACCATGCCTGATGATGACACACAGCGTTTCTATATCCTCGATGAAAGTAGTGCCAACGTGCCTGGGCTATGTTGTCTAATAGGAAGGCGACAGTTTCTGAATAACACTTCGATAGAACCAGTCGGGCAGGTTCTCTTCTTTTAGCTGAATGTCGCCATTGGGGGTTACTTCCGCTAGCCATATGTCTTGAGTGCCCGAGTTGTCGAATATAAAAGCACGATCAGCAAGCTTGATAGCCTTCAAGAGTAAATCAAGAGAGCGATCATAACGCTGACGGATTTTTTCTTCAGGTACGGGGTGACCGCCGGTTTTTACTCGGTTATGCACTCTCTGAACATTGATCGCTGGGTCGTCGGTAGCAATATAGTAAAGGTAGTTTTTAAAACCTTTAGCACGAGACGCTTTCAGTACGTCAATCTTGTCTTCTGATGACATGACTGTTTCAAAGGTGAAGCTGATGTTAGACGCAGTGAGTTGCTCTCGAATAAGTGCAGAGGCAATAGACGCAATATAAGAATTTGGTGGTAAGGAGGGAGGGAATCTAATGCAGTTGTCTGCAAAGACTAATGCATCAAGCTGCGGTGCTAATGACGCTTTTAACGTTAATGACGACTGATAGAAGTAGTGCTTGATAGCCGTGCTGGATAAATAAACCGAGTAGTCCTCGAAATAGAGAGTACCTGACTCTTTGGCATTACTTTCTATGTCATCAGGGTTAATATAAACCCCTTTTTGATGAGTGGGGATGACATCCTTGATCGTACTTTTTCCTGAGCCGTTAGGCCCAGCAAACATACGCAACCGTGGCGTCTCGGCCATCAGGTCACCTTGAGCTTTATATCAATTGAAACCTTGTGCTTAGGCGGTGCCTTTCTTATAAAACGAACACTGCCGTCTGGTGAGGTTTCAACAAGATTGTCATCGACTATTTCAACCACGGTATGGCCGCTATTTAATGATGCCTGGTATGCACGACGTGTGTAAAGCGATGTCTGTGCTGCAAATCGCTGTTCTGCATCTTGCATGATAACCATGGGAACTCCTTCACATAATGGGTTCACTATATAGCATACTACAAATGGCGGGGGGAAAGCGCCAGGGCTATGTTCGTGTCTTGCGCATTGAAGGCCGCGCATAAAAGTCGTTAGGGTAGCCACATAAACAGTGCGCAAATGAAGGATGACGATAGGTATGACGCCTGATGAGCATGAGCGTGTAGCACTGGAATTGGAAAGCGTCATACGCGAAACCCAAACAACCATCGAGCAGGCCGAAGCCCACGGGCTAGATACAACTATGCCTGATGATTATGCCCACCTTCTCGATATTCTCGATAAAGCGATCAAGCAGCAGCACGACCATACGTTAGCGATGCTGGAAAACGACCGCTAGCGGTTAATTTTACACACATGCAACGGGTGTTTTGCCTTGCTCGTGTTCTCCATCATGCCACTAATTGCCTAGCTCGCTAAAATTGCTTTTCCCTATTATTGGTCGATACTTACCCTCTTACAAAAAAAGTGGGATATTAAAAATGAATGCGCATACGCTGGCGCTGACCTGCGCCATTGGGGCCGGGTGGTTAAGCTTTAATACGTTGGTGATCGTAGGCTATTTTTTTGTGTGTAAAAGAGAGGCGCTGGGGCTGGGGGAGCGGAATAGCTTTTGGCTAACAGTTGCGGGTAAACGTGATGAAAAATCCGCGGCTTCCCCTGCGGTTCCCCCACGCTCACAGCCTAGCCAAAAGCCTATAGAAGAACGTGTGCCTATGGACTTGCCTGAGCAAGAAGAGCCGTTCCTGGAGGAACCCATTGGCAAGCCTGAAGAGATACCTACGCATGTATTTTACGTAATGTTCCAACAGCCGAGCATTGAGCTTAATCAGAAGGTGCAATTAGTCCTGGATAAATGGGGCGCTTACTTCGATGCAGAGTTGAAAATTTATGTGGCATTGGGCGTTACTCCACAAAACCCCTTACGTATTGCCAACGCGTATCCGCCTGGCTTGATGCCTACAGAAGAGGTGTTCCAACAAGAGGACCACCTGCTGGGCGGGGTCAGCATTATCCTCAATAAGCCCAAGCGCAAACGTGGTTTTGACAAAGTGCAATTGGGCAAAATGGTGGAATTGAGTGAAGAGCTTGCCGCGTTAGGTGGGGCCTTGCTTGATGAAGAGCGCCAGCCAGCCTCGCGTAAAACCTTCAGGGATATTACTGGCGGTTAATGCCCGTTATGACTGCGCTATTAAGCGTGGTGGTAATTTGTAGCTACCTTTCTATTAGCGCCTGCTATCAAACACATAGCATAGGTTGGTTTCGCTGGCCAAACTCTAATAACCTCAATGCATAAAACTATTTTTAATATTCTTTTTTGTGTTTATGATGTGCGTGTAACGGCTACGCTGCCTTTGCGCCTGCCACGCCTACACTCTGCAAAAGGCAAATGATCTTTGCCGATGAGGATGCTTCTGATGACTCGATCACGTCGTTTAAACACGTTAGTCGCCGCGCTTACCTTAAGTGTGGCAGGTGGTTTTGCTGCGGTTCAGGCCCAGGCAGATACCCTACGAGTGGGCATGTCGGGCGGCTATTTCCCGTTTACCTTTGTGGAGCGCGACGAACTCAAGGGTTTTGAGGTCGATGTCATGAACACGGTGGGGGAGGTCACCGGTGATGATGTCGAGTTTGTCACGGCGAGTTTTTCGGGACTAGCAGGTATGTTGGATTCTGGCCGCATCGACACTATTGCCAACCAGATAACGATAACGCCGGAGCGTGAAGCCAAGTATGTATTTACGGCGCCCTATGTGTATGACGGTGCGCAGGTCGTTGTCCGGAAGGGTAACGATGCTATTAACGGCGTTGAGGATCTTTCCGGTAAATCGGTTGCGGTTAACCTGGGCTCCAACTACGAGCAGTTGTTGCGCGAGCTGCCGAACGCCGACGAAATTGATATCCGCACCTACGAATCCAACGTAGAGCAGGACGTAGCATTGGGGCGCACCAATGCCTTTATTATGGACCGCGTTAGTGCGACTCAGGTGATTAAGGAGCGCGGTTTGCCGTTGGAACTGGCGGGCCAACCCTTCACCGTTATCGAAAATGCGCTGCCGTTTCGTGACAACGAGGCAGGCAATGCCCAGCGCGACCGTGTGGATGAAGCGCTAACTGAGCTGCGCGATAACGGCACACTGCGTGAAATTTCCGAAAAATGGTTTGATACCGATATCACGCAGCAGCCGGAATAACCGCTACGCTGTAAACGGAAGCCTGTATTGAACGCGGCCGTGGGTAATCCACGGCCGTTTTGCTTATAAGCGATGCTGACATGCTAAACCTGGATTATATGTGGGGGCTGTTACCGGTCCTTTTAAGCTATGTGCCACTCACGCTTGAAATGGCAACCCTTGCCATGCTGTTGGCGCTGGTGTTTGCCTGTCTTCTGGCCGTGATTCGCGTGACCCGTGTGCCGGTGTTGAACGGCTTTTCGCTGCTGTTTATCTCGTTTTTCCGCGGCACACCGCTGTTGGTTCAGCTTTTTCTGTTCTATTACGGGTTGCCCCAACTGGTGGAGGCGTTGGTGTCGATTAACGGCATAACCGCCGCTGTCATGGGCCTGACGCTGCACTTTTCCGCCTATATGGCTGAGTCTATTCGGGCGGCCATTGTGGGGATTGACCGCAGCCAGACAGAAGCGGCGCTCTCTATCGGCATGACGCAGTCGCAGCTAATGCGGCGTATTATTCTCCCCCAGGCGACCCGTGTGGCGACGCCCACATTGATGAACTACTTCATTGATATCATCAAGGCGACGTCGCTGGCCTTTACGCTGGGCGTCACAGAATTGATGGGAGCCACACAAAAAGAGGCCGCCAGCAGCTTTCTCTACCTGGAGGCTTTTTTACTCGCGGCGATGATTTACTGGGTCATAGTGGAAATTCTCTCCTGGGGGCAGCGTCGCCTGGAAATTTACCTGAATAAGGCGTACCAACGATGATCTCGCTTGAGGCCGTTACCAAGCGCTTTGGTAAACAAGATGTATTCACCGACATTGATTTGTCGCTTGAGCGGGGCGAGATCATTGTCATCATTGGCCCTTCAGGCACGGGTAAGTCAACGCTATTACGCTGCATTAACTTTTTAGAGCGGCCTGAGTCGGGGCGTATTACCGTCGGCGATGTGCGCGTAGATGCGCAGCAGGCGAGCCGTGCCGATATTTTAAAGCTGCGTCGGCGTACCGCGTTTGTCTTTCAAAACTATGGTTTGTTTGCCAACAAAACGGCGCTTGAGAACATCAGCGAGGGCATGATCGTCGTTGATAAAATTCCCAAGGAAAAGGCCCATGCACGTGCCCGGGAAATCCTTGAGCGGATCGGGCTTTCAGATAAAGCCGATGCTTACCCGGCAGCGCTTTCTGGCGGGCAGCAGCAGCGTATCGGCATTGGCCGCGCCATGGCCGCGAACGCCGATGTCATTCTGTTTGATGAGCCCACGTCATCGCTGGACCCGCAATGGGTGGAGGAAGTGCTGAGCTTGATGAAGCAACTTGCCGCCGAGCAGCAAACCATGATTATCGTTACCCACGAGATGCAGTTTGCGCGTGACGTAGCGGATCGCGTGATATTTATGGATGAAGGGCAAATTATTGAACAAGCGCCGCCCGAGGAGCTGTTCACCACCCCCAAGGACCCGCGCACGCAGCATTTTCTGCGCAAAATCCTTGCCCCAACAGGCCAGCCGCTGCCTTAACAGCATGTGGTTATGAATGCTGTAAAATGTAAATATCGGTTTTCGAATAATTCGAATAGTGCTAGAGTTATAGCGTTGAGTATCGAAGCACCTATGGAGAAAACCGATGCACGCGCTAGCTAGTCAGTTACCTAATGCCGAAGAAGCCGCTCTGGCCAAGCTATCAAGCCGTGAGCTTGCCGCTTACATTGAGACAAAAGCGCCTACCCAAAAAGTCGCTGTTATCAATAAAGACGGCGAAACGCACCAGGTTGAGGTGCCGGCCAGCGCGCTTCGTCTATTGGTGGATATCTTGACCGAATTGGGCGATGGGAACATGGTCAAGCTCATTCCTGTACATGCGGAGATGACAACCCAGGAAGCGGCGGATGTCATGAACATGTCGCGTCCTTCCTTCATTAAGCTACTTGATGAGCAGCGTGTTCCGTTTCATCGTGTCGGCAATCGACGTAAAGTTAAATATTCGGATGTCATGGCGTACAAGCAACAGCTCGATCAAAAACGCCTTGAGTCGCTGGCTGAGTTAGCAAGGCTCGATCAATCCATGGGGCTAGGGTATTAATGAGTTCTTATTACACAGTGGTATATGATGCCTGTGTATTATATCCCGCACCACTCAGAAGCCTGCTGATGTATTTGGCTATTACAGACCTATATCGAGCTCGCTGGTCACGTCAAATACATGAGGAGTGGATGCGCAGTTTGCTGGCGCAGCGTAGTGATATCACGAGAGAGCAGCTTGAACGCGTGCGTGAATTGATGGATAGCCATACCCGCGACGGGCTGGTTGAAGGGTTTGAGCTTTTGATTGATGGGTTAAAACTACCAGACCCGGATGATAGGCATGTACTTGCATGCGCTATTCACTGCGGCGCTGAAGCAATTATCACGTTTAATCTTAAGGATTTCCCCAGTGAAATGCTCAACTCCTATGACATTCGAGCCATACACCCTGATGAATTTTTAGTAGATATGCTTGCTTTGAATCCTGGTAGCGTCATTCAAGCGCTACAGCAGCATCGTAAAAGCCTCAATAATCCGGCTTTCACCGCTGATGAATATCTGGATGTGTTGCTGAATCAAAGGCTACCCAACCTGGTTGGTAGTTTGCGACCCATGAAACTTTTGATATAAGCGCTTTTCAGCAGCTCACCGCTGCCCGTCGTGGGCAGCGGGGCACTAGCCGATGAGCATCGATTACATCACCGGGCTGAAAATGGTGGCAACGTTATCGCCGATGCGGCGTAACAACGAGCGATGAATGACCTGGTCGGGGACCACTTCATTGGCATCGGAAAGCCAGGTGTTTTGGCGTTCTCTAATGCTTTTCGCTACGTCGGGGGAGTGCAGTAGAATATTATTTTCGAAATTAAGTTCAAGGCTGCGTCGGTCCATGTTCGCCGAGCCGACTAGCGCCACTGCTTCATCCACCACCAGTGTTTTTGCGTGCAAAAGGCCGCCGCGAAATTCAAAGATCTTCACGCCAGCGGCAACAAGCTGCGCATAGTAGGCTTTGCTGATGGCGCCTACCACGAAGGAGTCGTTGCGCTGGGGCAGGATGAGCGTGGTTTGAACGCCGCGCCTGGCGCAGCCAATCAGCGCCGAAAGCAACGAGGCGTCCGGAACAAAGTAGGGGTTCGAAATCACGACTTCATGCTGGGCGCAGTGCAGAAGGCTGGAAAACACATCCGACATGGCGCCTTTAGGTGACAGCGGCCCGGTGCCAAAGGCAATAGCCGCGCTGGCGCTGTTCATGGCTTCCGTGCTGGTTTCTGTGCAGGATGGCGGTACTTCCCAGGCAACATCAAGGTGCTCGTTGGATTCGATCAACCAGTTGGCCGCAAACAGCAGCTGGTTTTGCATCACTACTGGCCCCTCGAAACGCAGCATGATATCCACCCAGGGTGCATACTTTGCCTTGACGCGAAACTCGGGGTCGGCGCAGTTCTGGCTTCCGCAGTAGGTTAGTCGGTTATCCACCACGACGATCTTGCGATGGTTTCTAAGGTCTGCGCGGTTTCCAAGCAGTGCGTCAAGCCCAAAAGAGACCTTAAGCGATATGCACAGTTGAACACCGGCGGCTTTCATTGCGGCCCAGTGCTCCGAACGGGTAAGCGCTCGCGAACCAATACCGTCCACAATGATGCGGCATGTCACGCCACGTTCAGCCGCGCGCTTAACGGCCTCTACAATCTTGAGCCCGTTGTTGTCAGTAAGCCAAATATAAAAGGAGATATGAATGCTCTCCTTGGCGGCATCGAAGTCTTCCACCATCGCGTCGATCGCTGCATTGGAGTCGGCGGTTAACATGGCGGTGTTGTGGTCAGTGACGCCGCTATGCGCCAAATGCTCGCAGGCGCGAAAGGCAGGCCGAAAACGGTCTGGCACATGCTCCAGAGCCGATGTTTTCCCTACGTTATAGGCTTTTACCAACCGTGTGACGGTGCCAATTGCTTTTCGTCGTGAACGGCGCGATATCCATGGTTCGCCAAGTAGCAGGTAAGCAATGATGCCTAAACCAGGTAGAAACGAGAGAATCAATATCCATGCGGCTCGGGAGGCGGGCTCTTTGCCCTCTACCGTCAGCACGCGGATCACCAGGGCGACGTAGGCCAGCATATGAGCGGCAAACCAAAGAGAAAAATCCGACATAGTGAGTCCGTCTTTAATAGTGAAGTTGTTCGAGAGTCTGACTATCCCTGAGCGCCATAGGGCCTCCATTAGTAGCCACGGGGGCCGTGCGGCTAACGCAGGCCTCAGAGGTAAATAAGCTAGCGGATCGGCCGCCAAAGAACGCCGCTGCAAACACCGGTTTTTTATATTTAATAGCAATAATGTAGAAGATGCTGGGCAAAGTCCATGTCGCTTCTTTTGAGAGCGCCTTGTAAACCATTCGGCTAGCTGGCTGATGCAATAAAACATTGACAACGTGTGGCAAGCAAGAATAGTGCGTGATAGACTACGCCATCCTCTCAGACAAGACCCGTGGACGGGCAGGCAATTTGACTGCCGGTCACACTATTTGACAGAGCTTAAAGGCTTGTCGAATCAATTGGTTGTTAAGGAAAGTCGCGTTATGGGCAGCTTTTAAAGTGAACATGAGCGTGGCGAACACATAGTTAATCCGTTGCCGAATTTGCGGCAACCTTTATTCTCCAAGGAGATACCTGTGGCGAACAGCAAGCAAGCACGCAAGCGCGCCCGCCAGGCCGAGACTCGTCGCGTCCTGAAAGCCAGCCAGCGCAGCATGGTCCGCACCTATATCAAGCGTGTGATCAAAGCGATCAACACCGGCGACCACGGCAAGGCGATGGAAGAGTTCAAGGTAATGCAGCCGGTCGTTGACCGTATTGCTGATAAAGACGTGCTGTCCAAGAAGAAAGCAGCGCGCCTGAAAAGCCGTTTGAACAAGCGTATTAAGGCACTGGCGGCGTAAGCCGGCAGGCGCCATAAAAAAAACCGGCTACGGCCGGTTTTTTTGTGTCTGATGGTTTTATCTAATGACTCTATGATGGGTATTGGCCATCCGCGCCTATGGATCCAAAAATGACCTCAAACACGCCGCCGAATGAAACTTCCGCCACGCCTGGCGCGCCGCCACGCCGTGGGCTAATGCGCTCGGGGCTGGTGGTTAGCTCCATGACCATGCTTTCTCGCGTGATGGGCCTGATCCGTGACGTGGTGGTGGCGACGCTTTTGGGCGCCGGGAATGGCGCGGATGCCTTTTTTGTCGCTTTTAAAATTCCTAATTTTTTGCGGCGCCTGTTTGCGGAAGGTGCCTTTAACCAGGCCTTTGTGCCGGTCCTTTCCGAGTACTCGGCCCAGCGCAGTAAGCAGGAAATTCGCGAGTTACTCAACGCCGTAGCCGGTAGTTTAACCGCACTGCTGGCTTTGATTACCGCGCTTGCGATGCTGTGCGCGCCCTGGCTTATCTGGGTGTTTGCGCCCGGTTTTGGCAGTGACCCCGCCAAGCATGCCTTGACCGCCGATATGCTGCGCCTCACGTTTCCGTATTTGCTGCTGATCTCGCTCACGGCTTTTTCTGGCAGCGTGCTAAATACCTGGAACCGTTTTGCAGTGCCCGCCTTTACGCCGGTTTTGCTCAACCTGTCACTCATTGGCGCCGCGCTCTTTTTAATGCCGTTAATGGATGAGCCCGCCATGGCGCTGGCCTGGGGCGTGCTGATAGCAGGTGCTGCCCAGCTGATTTTCCAGGTGCCGTTTTTAATGCGTTTGGGCTTGATGCCCACGCCTTGGCCGAACTTCGCTCATGAAGGCGTTAAACGCATTTTAAAGCTGATGGGCCCGGCGCTGTTTGGGGTCTCGGTCTCGCAAATTAACCTGCTGCTGGATACGGTGTTGGCGTCACTGCTGGTGGCGGGCAGTGTCTCCTGGCTTTACTACTCTGACCGCTTGGTAGAGCTGCCGCTCGGCGTCTTTGGCGTGGCGATAGCAACGGTGATATTGCCCGCGCTTTCCAAGCGCCACGCTGAACAGTCAAAGGCGCATTTTGCCGCCATGCTCGACTGGGCGATCCGGTTAGTGCTTTTGGTGGGCCTGCCTGCCGCACTGGCGCTGGCGGTATTGGCCGAGCCGCTATTGATCACGCTATTTCACTATGGCGCAATGACCGACCACGATATTCAGATGGCCGCGATGAGCCTGCGTGCCTATGCCTTTGGCTTGGTCGCCTTTATGCTGATTAAGATATTGGCGCCTGGTTTTTTTGCCCGCCAGGACACCAAAACGCCGGTGAAGGTGGGTATTATCGCCATGGTCGCTAATATGGTGTTCAACCTGATGTTGATTTGGCCGCTTGCCCATGCCGGGTTGGCGCTCGCCACGGCGCTGTCGGCATTTTTGAACGCGGGTATGCTGGGAGTGTTGCTGTACAGGCAGGGCGTGCTGGTTTTTCAGCCGGGCTGGGGCCGGTACGCGGTGCAACTATTGGGCGGTAGCGGTTTGATGTGTGCCGCGCTTTATATGGTGTCGCCAGAGTGGCACGCGTGGCTTGCGTTTAGCCTGTGGCAGCGTGTTGCCTGGGTGGCCGGGCTGGTAGGTTTAGGGGGCGGGATTTATGTTGTCTGGCTTACTGCGCTGGGCCTGCGGCCACGGCATTTTAAAATGCAGAGCTAGGCCGTACAGCGGCAATGCGTGGCCGAACGCTTAAAAGTCACGTTGAATCGGCAGAGAGTTAGACATATATCACGGTAGGTTCGCTATAATCAGAGCTTTTTAAGCTTCACCCAAACCCAACAAGGCTTGGGAGCGGCAAATTATTAACGGCTGAGGTGCCATGCGCGTCATTCGAGGACTGCACAATCTGGTAGCGGCACAGCGTGGCTGCGTCGCTACCATTGGAAATTTTGACGGTGTGCATCGTGGCCATCAGGCAATTTTGCAGCAGTGCCGCGAGCACGCCGCACGCCTAAACGTGCCGCTAACCGTGGTCGTGTTTGAGCCCCAGCCGCGCGAGTATTTTGCCGGTGACCAGGCACCCCCACGGCTAACGCGCTTGCGTGAAAAGGTGCGTCTGTTGGGCCAATACGGCGCTGAACAGGTGCTGTGCCTGCCGTTTAATAATGCCCTTAGAAGCCTGACCGGGCGCGAATTTATTGATCAGGTGCTGATCGAAGGGCTGGGTGTTAAGCATCTGGTCGTTGGTGATGACTTCCGTTTTGGCTGTGACCGCCAGGGCGACTTTACGCTGCTGGCCGCGGTGGGCGAAGAGCAGGGCTTTGGGGTTGAACATACCCGCACCTTTACGGTTGAGAACGAGCGGGTTTCAAGCTCACGCGTACGTACCTTGCTTGCCAGCGGTAACTTTGCCGCAGCAGCCAATCTGTTAGGGCGGGCGTATTCGCTGGATGGGCGTGTGGTGCGTGACCAGCAGCTTGGCCGCACCATTGGTGTGCCCACGGCGAACCTGCCCCTGTTGCCTCAGCCCTTAACGCTGCGCGGTGTCTATGCCGTTGGGGTGACGCTTGAAAACGGCCAGCGCTATCACGGTATTGCTAACGTCGGCTTTCGGCCGACGGTTGGCTCCAAGCGGCCCACACTGGAAGTCAACCTGTTTGATTTTGACGGTGATCTCTACGACAAACGCATGACGGTATTTCCCTGTGCGCGGCTTCGTGGGGAAGTGAAATTCGACAACTTTGATGCGCTAAAAGCGCAAATTGAGCGCGACCAGGCCCAGGCACATCGCTACTTTGCGACGGCCGTCACTGGTTGTCATAACGCGCTGCCGCTAGCCTCGGCCCCGCTTGGGCGTGAGGCTATGGCCTCCAAGGCTCAGGCCTCCCAGACTCAGGTTTCCAAGACAATTTCTTCTGATCCTTCTTCGGCGGATGACGCTGCCGATGCTAACAACGGCTGACCGAACCATGGACTATAAGCACACGCTAAACTTGCCTGAAACCGACTTTCCTATGCGTGGCATGTTGCCCAAGCAGGAGCCGGGACGCGTTTCACGCTGGCAAGATATGAACCTGTACCAGCGCCTGCGCGAAGCGCGTGCTGGCGCACCGCTGTTTGTACTGCACGATGGCCCTCCCTACGCCAACGGCAGTATCCATATTGGTCACGCCGTTAATAAAATTTTAAAAGATATTATCGTTAAATCGAAAAACCTGGCGGGCTTTGATGCGCCTTACGTGCCGGGCTGGGATTGCCATGGCCTGCCCATTGAGCACAAAGTAGAAACCACGCACGGTAAGCACCTGGCGCCTGCAAAAGCGCGTGAGCTGTGCCGTGAGTACGCGGGCGCTCAGGTTGAAACACAGCTGGCTGATTTTGTGCGCCTGGGGATTATTGGTGACTGGAATCATCCCTACCGCACCATGGACTACGCCAATGAAGCAGGCGAGATTCGCGCACTGGCCGACATGGTCGAAGCGGGCTACGTCTTTAAAGGCCTGAAGCCGGTTAACTGGTGCTTTGACTGTGGCTCGGCGCTGGCTGAAGCGGAAGTCGAGTATCAAGACAAAAAGTCCGACGCGATTGATGTCGCTTTTCCGGTGGAAGATGCCGATAAGCTGGCCGCTGCGTTTGGCCTGAGCGAGCTGCCCAAGCCGGCGGCGGTGGTGATCTGGACCACCACGCCCTGGACGATCCCTGCCAACCAGGCGCTGAACGTTCACCCCGAATTTACCTACGCGTTGGTCGATACCGGCGAGCGCCTGCTGCTGCTAGCCGAAGAGCTGGTCGAAAGCTGTCTTGAGCGCTTTGGTTTGCAAGGTGAGGTCATTGCCATCACTCAAGGCGAGAAGCTAGACCTGATCAATTTCCGCCACCCGTTCTATGATCGCCTGTCGCCAGTTTACCTGGCTGATTACGTCGAGTCGGAAGTGGGCAGCACCGGTATCGTTCACTCCGCGCCTTCTTACGGCCTGGATGACTTTAATACCTGCCGCGCCCACGGCATGAGCTTTGACGACATGCTGAACCCGGTACAGGGCAACGGCGTGTACGTTGATGATCTGCCGTTCTTTGGCGGCCAGATGATCTGGAAAGCCAACCCCAACATCGTCGCCAAGCTTGACGAAGTGGGTGCGCTGATGGCGCATAAGCCCATCGTGCACAGCTACATGCACTGCTGGCGCCATAAAACGCCGGTTATCTACCGCGCGACAGCCCAGTGGTTTGTGGGCATGGATATTCAGGGGAAAGACGGTAAAACCCTGCGTGAACGCGCGCTGGAAGGCATCGAGGCGACCCAGTTCACGCCCGCCTGGGGCCAGGCGCGTCTGCACAGCATGATCGCTAACCGCCCGGACTGGTGCATCTCGCGTCAGCGTAACTGGGGCGTGCCGATTCCGTTCTTCCTGCATAAGCAAACCGGCGAGCTGCATCCGCGCACCATTGAGCTGATGGAAGAAGTCGCTAAACGCGTGCAGGAGCAAGGCATTGATGCCTGGTTCAGCCTCGACGCTGCTGAGCTGCTGGGTGCGGAAGCCGCCGAATACGACAAGACGACTGATACGCTGGATGTCTGGTTTGACTCCGGCACCACGCACCGCCATGTGCTGCGGGGCTCTCATCCGCATGGCCATGAAAGCGGCCCGCGAGCTGATTTGTATCTGGAAGGCTCTGACCAGCACCGCGGCTGGTTCCACTCGTCGCTACTGACCGGTTCAGCAATTGACGGTCACGCGCCGTATCGTCAGCTATTGACCCACGGCTTTACCGTCGATTCGCAAGGCCGTAAGCAGTCCAAGTCGTTGGGTAATGTCATCGCGCCGCAGTCGGTGATGGACAAGCTGGGTGCCGACATTCTGCGCCTTTGGGTGGCCTCGACGGATTACTCCAATGAAATGGCCGTGTCGGATGAGATCCTCAAGCGTACAGCGGACGTGTATCGGCGTATTCGCAACACGTCGCGCTTTCTTTTGGCCAACCTGACCGGCTTTGACCCGGCGCGCGACATGGTGGCTTTTGAGGATATGATCGCTCTGGATCGCTGGGTCATCGACCGCGCACTGCAGCTACAAGAGCGCATTCAGAAAGCGTATGAAGAGTACCGCTTCCTGGATGTGTATCAGCAGGTGCATACCTTCTGCGCGCGCGACCTGGGTGGTTTTTATCTGGATATCATCAAGGATCGCCAGTACACCACGCAGGCTGATTCGCTGGCACGCCGCAGCTGTCAGAGCGCGCTCTATCATGTTATCGAGGCGCTTTCGCGTTGGGTCGCTCCGATTCTCTCCTTCACCGCAGAAGAGATCTACGAGCATATCCCGGGCAAGCGTGGCGACAGCGTGCTGCTGGAAACCTACTATACCGACCTGAAGCCCCTTGATGCTGACGCCGAGATGGGGCGTGAATACTGGGAAGCAGTGCTAGAGGTCAAGCAGGCGGTGAATAAGCGCTTGGAAGAAGCGCGTAGCGAAGGAGCCATCAAAGGCTCGCTGGACAGCGAAGTCACCCTTTACGTCAGCGACGAACTCAATGTGTTGCTGTCACAGTTGGGCGACGAGTTACGCTTTGTGCTGATTACCTCGGAAGCGACCCTCAAGCCGCTGGCGGATGCCGAGGCATCTGCCTACAGCGAGCTAGAAGGGCTCAAAGTGGCGGTGGTCGTCAGTGCGTTTGAGAAGTGCGAACGTAGCTGGGAGCGCCGCCCGGACGTAGGCACGCATCCTGAGCATCCCACGCTGTGCAAGCGCTCGATTCTTAATCTGCCGGATGGCCCGGGTGAGGTGCGTCACTATGCCTGAGTCGGTCTCGTCCAACGCGCGGCTGCCCATGCGCCAGCCGCTGCGCTGGCTGTGGTTGGCCGTTGCCGTGATTGTGCTGGATTTGGCCACCAAGGCGATTGCCAGCAGCCAGCTGGGGTATCTGCAGCCGGTAGAAGTGCTGCCGTTTTTTAACTTCACCTTAATGCATAACACGGGGGCGGCCTTTAGCTTTTTGGCTTCTCACCCTGGTTGGCAGCGCTGGTTTTTTGCGGTCATCGCGATTGGCGCAAGCGTGGGCTTAACCATCTGGCTTTCCCGTGTTAGAGCCGATGAAAAGCTGCTGGCCATTTCGCTTCCGCTGATTATCGGTGGGGCGCTTGGGAATCTCTATGACCGCCTGGTGCATGGCTACGTGGTCGATTTTTTATCGTTTCATGTGGCTGGTTGGTACTATCCTGCCTTTAACGTGGCAGACATCGGGATTACTCTGGGGGCCATTGGGTTGATTTGGGAGTCAGTGATGGGTGACCGGCGGCGTAAACAAGCCCACTCAACGAAGTAACCCGCGACCTCTAACTCGGTTAGCATTTAATCAGGCCCTGGTGGCAGTATGCCAGGGCCTTACCACATAGCGAGCAGTGTAATGAGTGATTACCTGATTGATGAGGGGATGGAAGTGACCCTGCACTTCACCCTGAAACTTGAAGATGGCACGGTAGTGGACTCTACCAAAGAGAAGGCACCGGCCACCTTTCAGTACGGTGACGGCAATTTGCCACCCGGCTTTGAGCACCCGATTAAAGGCATGACAACGGGCGAGACAGGTACTTTTCAGGTCTCTCCCGAGCATGCCTTTGGGCAGCACAATCCGCAAAATATCCAGACGTTAAAGCGCGCTGATTTTGGCGATGAAACGCCTGAAATTGGTATGGTGATGTCGTTTGCCGATAAAGCGGGAACGGAATTGCCTGGTGTGGTCAAAACCATTGAAGGCGACCGCGTCGAGGTGGATTTTAATCATCCGTTGGCGGGGCGCACGTTAACCTTTGAGGTTGACGTACTGGATGTAAAACCGGTTACAACGCACTAGTCTTTAACATTGGCTTTAGCATTAGCTGGGTTCTTATTCACTAAACGGTGCGGTAACGCATCAAGGCATTACTATGCAGTCGACGCAAGCACAGCCCATACAGATCAAATTGGCCAATCCGCGTGGTTTTTGTGCCGGCGTGGATCGCGCTATAGACATCGTCAACCGTGCACTGGATGTGTTCGGACCGCCTATCTATGTGCGCCATGAAGTTGTCCACAACCGCTTTGTGGTGGAAACGCTGCGCGAGCGTGGGGCTGTCTTCGTGGAAGAGCTCGACGAAGTGCCGGATGACGTGATCGTTATTTTCTCTGCGCATGGCGTGTCTCAAGCCGTACAGTCCGATGCTGACCGGCGTGGGCTGAAAGTGTTTGATGCCACTTGCCCGCTGGTCACCAAGGTGCATTTGGAAGTCTTGCGCTACGCCAAGCGGGGACACGAGTGCGTGCTGATTGGGCACGCAGGCCACCCCGAAGTAGAAGGCACCATGGGGCGCTATGACACGGCGCATGGCGGCCGCATCTATCTAGTGGAAGATGAGCAGGACGTTGCCAACCTGGAGGTCAATGACCCTTCCAGCCTTGCCTTTGTGACCCAAACGACGCTGTCGATGGATGACACGGCCAAAGTGATTGATGCGCTGCGCGAGAGGTTTCCCGAGATCAGTGGGCCGCGTAAAGATGATATTTGCTACGCCACGCAAAACCGCCAGGACGCGGTGCGTGAACTGGCGGCGGACAGTGATCTAGTGCTTGTAGTGGGCAGCCCCAATAGCTCCAACTCTAACCGCCTGCGCGAGCTTTCCGAGCGTATGGGAACACCGGCGTACCTGATAGATAATGCCGACCAGATTGAGCCAACGTGGCTTGAAAACGTCGGCCGCATCGGCGTAACGGCGGGTGCCAGTGCCCCGGAAGTGCTGGTGAAAGGCGTAATTGGCAAGCTTCAGTCATTGGGTGCTTCCATGCCGGAAGAGCTAAAAGGCCGCGAGGAGAGCATTACGTTCTCCATGCCCAAAGAGCTGCGCGAGCAGGTAATCGTCAGCAGCTGATGCACTGCGTATGCGGTGGCTGATGCAGGAGCATCACGTGAGGTTTTCGCTTTATCCTTACTCTATTCGCGCAGGCCGCTCGATAGAGCGTCAGCGCGGTTTTACGCTTCTTGAGCTTGTGGTGGTGATGGGCATTCTCGGCCTTATCGCTGGCATGGCTTACCCTGCCTACTCCCGCTACCTGCAAACATCCCTGCGCACGGATGCGCATGCGGGGTTAAGGCAGGCGGCGGCTGAACTAGCGCGCTGTCACGCCCGAACCTACTCCTACCAGGAGTGTGAAATGCCCCACCTGTCACCAAGCGGGCATTATCGCATTGCCTATTCTGAACGCCAGGATGGTCGCTATGTGCTAAGCGCGTCGACTGAGCGAAAAGACGGCTGTGGCCAAGCCATAACGCTCAGTAGTCAAGGTGAACGCCTGCCCGAGACGTGCTGGTAAGTGCGGTGCCAAGAGGGGTTTACTCTGGTTGAGGTGTTAATTGCCTTGGCCTTGCTGGCGTTTGGGCTGATCGGCATCGCCGCCATTCAGCTAACGTCGCTGCAAAGTGCCGCTTCGGGCTACCAATACTCCGTGGCAAGTGTGGCAGCTCTGGATGCCCAGGAGCGCGCCTGGGCGCAGTTGGCGGCGAAACAGAACTGCCGACACCTCACGGCGGGGCTGGAGAGTGACTGGCAGGCCGAGTGGTTTACGCCTTCACAAGCACCGCTTAACGGTGCAACGGGCACGGTTGATAGCGCTTTTGTATCCGGAGGCTGCCAATTGACCGTCTCCATTACGATGCGTGCACGGCCTTCCAATCAAGCGGCTGACCATTTTGACTACGTGTTTACCTTGCCCTTTATTGAAGCGCGCTATGCTGGCGAGGCGCCTAATGCTCAATAAGCGCCAAGGAGGATTTACGCTGGTTGAAATGATGGTCGCGATGGTGATCGGCGCCATTATTATTTTGGGCGCAGGCCAGCTTTTGTTAACCACTGTGACGACCTTTCAGCGCGTCGAGGCCATCAGTCGCGAGCAGGAAGCGCTTGTTTTTGCCGTTCAATCGCTCACCCGGGACATTCGTAAAGGCAAGGCAGGCCAGTATGAGATCAATGACTCGCTGGTCGATGCGACCACCTGTGCATTACGCCATAACAGCCAGCCCTTGATAGAAGGGCTTTATAAAGGCAGTCACGCATGCGACGCGCTTAGCCTGTTTGAGAAAGACGTCGATGGTATAACAGGGCTTTATCGGATAACGCTCCAATTTGCGGGCGAGCGCCAAGCACCGTTTGTATGGCATGTGATGCAGCGTGATCACGTTATCACGCGTCTCACATCCCTTCCCGCCACGGAGGGCAGCCCATGAAGCATCAGCAGGGGGCTGCGCTGGTGATCGTTATGGCACTTCTTTCTGCCGCGCTGCTACTGGGCGTAGCGAGTATGCGGACGGCGTTAGTCGATGAGCGTTTGGCGGGTAATTTTCGAATTGCCGTTCAGGCCCAAATGCTGGATGAGAGTCTGCTGGCTGTCTTGTCGGACCGCCAGTATGCAGCATCGCGGGATGCCTTCTTGAACCGTTTACTAACGTATCCACCCGCCTTCAATATCGGTGATAAGCGACAGTTGCAAAGCGATGATAGTCAGGCGTTGTTGCCACGCCAGGCGCTCAACGTACTGCTTGAGGCATTGCCAATAGCGCAAGCCGAGGGCCAAAGGCTATTACTTGATGACCTCATCATTGATATTGAACGGCTGGCGGATCAGCGCGTTGCCATCACGGCCAGAAGCGGTGGTACGTCTGCCAGTACACACGCTGTTTTTGTGAGGCAAAGCCCGGAAGAAGCAACGTGGCGGCTGGCAGGATTGCGCTGATGGCATTCGCCACGCGTAAATCTGCGCGTTATGATAGGGCTATTTGCCCAAGAGCCTAAACACAATGAGTCAAACTGCTAAAACCCGCGTCTTAACCGGTATTACGACGACCGGTACACCGCACTTAGGCAACTACGTTGGTGCTATTAAACCGGCGATTGAAGCAAGCCAGGACCCCAATGTTCAGTCGTTCTATTTTTTGGCGGATTACCACGCCCTGATCAAGTGCCAGGACCCTGCGCGCGTGCAAGCGTCACGCCTGGAAATTGCCGCTACCTGGCTGGCGCTTGGGCTGGATACCGACAACGCCATTTTTTACCGCCAGTCTGATTTGATGGAAGTTCAAGAACTCTCGTGGATGCTTTCCTGCGTGTGTGCCAAAGGCCTGATGAACCGCGCCCACGCTTACAAAGCCGCCGTGGCTGAGAACGAAGAAGCAGGCGACCAGGATGCGGACAAAGGCATCACCATGGGGCTTTTTGGCTATCCGGTATTGATGGCTGCCGATATCCTGATGTTCAACGCCAAAAAGGTGCCGGTAGGGCGCGATCAGATTCAGCATATCGAAATGGCACGTGATATGGCCGGGCGGTTCAACCACCTTTATAAAGGGCAGTACTTTACGCTACCCGAAGCGGTGGTGAATGAGAAGGTGGAAGTGTTGAAAGGGCTGGACGGGCGCAAAATGTCCAAAAGCTATAACAATACGATTCCGCTGTTCTCACCCGAGAAAAAGCTTCAAAAGCTGGTGCGTAAAATCAAGACCAACTCGCTTGAGCCCGGCGAGCCGAAAGACCCGGATACCTGCACCCTGTTCCAGATATACGCGGCATTTGCCAATGAGAGCGAAACGTCTGCTCTGCGTGAACAGTACGCCGCCGGTATTGGCTGGGGCGATGCTAAAAACCAGGTGTTTGAGTATATCAATGCGCAACTGAGCGAACCCCGCGAGCGCTACAATGCGCTAATGGATGACCCTGCCCATATTGAAGCGGTGCTGCAAAAAGGTGCTCAGCGCGCTCGGGAGGAGGCCGCGATAACCATGGATAAACTGCGCTCAGCGGTCGGCCTTGGGCGTTTTATTTAAGCTTATTAGCGGCTGAGTAACTAAAAACCCCTTCCAATTGGAAGGGGTTTTTTTAATGCGAGCATCGAAAAGGTTTAGCCTTCGATAGGTGCGCGCCAATCGTCCGAGCCAGAGGTGCCGGCAACGGTGTGCTCCCAGTCAATCTTACGGTACGCCAAGGAGACATCCATCAACTGGGTGAATTCTGACTTGTTAATGTCCTGAGCGTGCGGCATGCGCAGGTTGATATCAACAATAGTGGCATCCGTCAGCGACGTGGTGAAGAAGTGCTCTTGCTTGCCTTCCACAGAGGTGCGGTACCATTTCAGTGCCACATTGGGCAGCATCTCACCAGAGGCGAGAGCGTTATACATCAGTGGCACAGACTTGTTTAAAGCAACTGTGAAAACGAAGGGTTTGTGGGCGCGCTGACCGGAAGGCTGGCCTGACTGCGGGTCAGTTGGCACGGTGACGACATGCTTGAACTCTTGTACCAGCATTTCGTCTTCGTGGCCCTCAACGTAGATGTTGCCTACGGAATCAGGTGTAAAAGCACCGGCAGTGATGTTGCCCTGAGTTTGGCCTTCGATGCTGATATAACATGGTGTTGGCATAGTCTGCTCCTTGACGAAAAAGTGAATAATGTCCAGTGGACACGAATATAGAGGGCAAGTGCTATGCCATTGTTTTTTTTTGTTTATTATTCATAGGGTTATTTGTTTAGTTAGTTATAATTAGGCAATGGTTCGCTTGTTTTCAAGCAACTCCTTGCCTGCCTGGCAATAAATTGCTTGTTTTCGCGCTAGAAATAGGTATGTGCGTAACTTTGTGTATAAAAAGATTCTTTTTGTATCTTTGGGTAAGTAGTGTTGTTCGTGTTTGTTATTGGCTTGGCCTGTTTTACAGCTAAAAACAGCCTTGGCCTCCTCTTATTCTGTTTCCTTTCCATGAAGATTGCGCTTAAAAGTGGGTAATCATGTAAGCCATCACTGATAGTTTTTGTAAGATATTTCTTACAAGCGCCTTTTCTAAAAATATAATATTTAAGTCTTGCTCTAATATGCTGCGTTCTTCGCGGATAATCCGGTTAAATGGACGGTTTTTCACTGCCAGCGTTTTGTCTCCACTTTTTGGGGGAAGGTAGAGAATTTATCCCTGTTTCGCTAACGTTGCCTGATTGAGAATTGTTCACGGTTACATTAAGAAACTTCTTCCAGGGCGGAGTGACATGGCTAAACAAGGAACCGTTGCGCCTAAAGAGCGCATCAACATTAAGTACGTGCCAGCTACCGATGGCCAACAGGCTGAGACTGAGCTTCCGTTAAAATTGCTGGTTGTTGGCGATTTTAAAGGCGGCGAAGAAGAAACCCCTATCGAAGAACGTCAGGCTGTTTCGGTTGATAAAAACAACTTCCAGTCTGTTATGCGTGAAGCCGGACTGACGCTTCAAGCCGCTGTGCCTAATCGCTTGGACGACAGCGAAGAGCCGTCGGATATGGCGGTTGATCTCACCTTCAAATCGCTCGACGATTTCTCGCCAGATGCCATTGCCAAGCAAGTTCCCGAACTGCGCAAGCTGGTCGAGTTGCGCGAAGCCCTGGTAGCCCTTAAGGGGCCGTTGGGCAATGTTCCGGCATTTCGTGACCGTTTGCAGAAGCTTCTTGAGAACGATGATGCTCGCCAGCAACTTTTGAATGAGCTGGAACTGCTGGATACCGATAGCACGAGCGAATAACGGTTTATCGCAAGTAGCGCACCTATCAAACGGTAAAACGAATTCGAGGCACAGCAATGAGCAAAACGGCTAAGCAGCAAGCAGCAGTAACAGAAACAACAGAAGGTTCGCTTCTTGATCAGGTCATGGCCCAAACGCGGATGGCCCCGGCAGATGAAGGCTACGACGTTGCCAAGCAGGGCGTGGCTGCCTTTATAGCGGAGCTTTTGAATAGTAACGATGAAGCACCTACCGTCAATAAATCACTTGTTGATAGCATGATTGTTGAGCTTGATCGCAAAATTAGCCATCAAGTCGACGAAATTCTGCATGAACATGATTTCCAGCAGCTGGAATCTGCCTAGCGTGGTTTGAAGCTTCTCGTGGATCGCACTGATTTTCGTGAAAATATAAAATTAGACGTTCTACATGCAACAAAGCAGGAACTGCTTGAGGACTTTGAATTCGCCCCTGAAATAAGTCAAAGCGGTCTCTATCACCACGTTTATAACGCGGGATATGGTCAATTTGGTGGTGAACCTGTTGCCGGAATCATTGGGCATTACGATTTCACGCCTTCCACCCCGGACATGAAGCTTCTGCAGCACTCCGCAGCCGTAGGTGCAATGGCGCACGCTCCCTTCATGTCGTCGGTAGCGCCTTCCTTCTTCGGTATTGATAGCTTTGAAGAACTGCCTAACATCAAGGATTTCAAGGCTATTTTTGAAGGCCCGAAATACGCGCGCTGGCGCAGCTTGCGTGAGTCCGACGATGCACGCTACCTGGGATTAACGGCGCCACGATTTTTGCTACGTACGCCGTACGACCCTATTGAAAATCCGGTTAAAACTTTCAACTACCGCGAAACGGTTAGTGAAGATCACGAGCATTATCTCTGGGGCAACACCTCTTACCTGTTGGCCGAGCGCTTAACGGACAGCTTCGCTAAATATCGCTGGTGCCCCAATATTATTGGCCCGCAAAGTGGCGGTGCTGTCGAAAACTTGCCGGTGCACACCTATGAGGCTTTTGGCCAGCTACAAGCCAAAATCCCGACCGAAGTATTGATTACTGACCGGCGCGAGTTTGAGATGGCCGAAGAGGGCTTTATCTCACTAACCATGCGCAAAGGCAGTGACAATGCTGCTTTCTTCTCAGCTAACTCAGTGCAAAAGCCGAAGGTGTTTCCTAATACCGCTGAAGGTAAAGCGGCGGAAACAAACTTCAAGCTGGGTACACAGCTTCCCTACATGTTCATCATTAACCGTTTGGCGCATTACATCAAAGTGCTGCAGCGTGAGCAGATTGGTTCTTGGAAAGAGCGTCAGGATCTTGAACGCGAACTTAACGCATGGATTCGCCAATACGTAGCTGATCAGGAAAACCCGCCATCCGATGTGCGCAGCCGCCGTCCGCTGCGTGCCGCCTCGATTCAAGTATCCGATGTTGAAGGCGAGCCAGGCTGGTACCAGGTCTCAATGGCAGTACGCCCGCATTTCAAATATATGGGGGCAAATTTTGAGCTATCACTGGTCGGACGTCTCGACAAGGAATAAAGGGCTGGCGAAGTCATGGCAACTGGCAGTAGTAGCTTGTTAAGTAGTCGGTTGTTTGAACGCCTTGCTGCACCCCATCAACCTGCGACTCTTAAAGAAGAGGAGCGGTTGATGGAGGTGGTCGAGTCGATCAAACGTCACTTGGTTGAATTGCTTAATAGCCATCCAGGCAACAGCCCCTGCGCGCCTGAACTGGGCCTGCTTGATTTCAATGACGCCACCATTGGTGTGCTGGACCTGGAACTCAACATCCAGCAGGCCATTCGCCAATGCATTGAACAATTTGAACCGCGTGTAAAGCGGGTTGATGTCGAGTCGCTGCCCAATTCCGGCGACCCATTGCAGCTGCATTTTCAGGTTCATGCAACGGTAGCATTAGGCAGGGACAGTGCGCTCACTACTATAGATCTACTGTTAAACAACAAGCGTTATCAGTGTCTCAATTGATGGACCCAAGGGGCACTCATGCTCAACCGTTATTATCGCGATGAACTCAATTTCTTAAAACGCCAGGGACGCGAGTTTGCTGAAGCAAACCCGAGCCTGAGCCGGTTTCTGTCTGAACGAAGCACGGACCCGGACGTTGAGCGGTTGCTTGAGGGCTTTGCATTCCTGACCGGGCGCATGCGAGAAAAAGTGGAAGATGAGTTCCCGGAACTTACTCACTCATTGATCAGCATGTTGTGGCCGAACTACTTGCGGCCCGTGCCAAGCATGACCGTTGTGCAGTTCACGCCCATGTGGCACTCCTTGAGCCAGCATCAGCAGGTGAGCCGGGGAACCGAGCTTGCCAGTAACGCTGTTGAAAACACGTCTTGTCAGTTTCGTACCTGTCATGACGTTAGGCTTTATCCGCTGGAGCATGCAGGTGTAGAGGCGCGGCACACGCGTGAAACCTCACTTGTCGAGCTAGCGATGGATGTACAAAGTGACCAGCCCATGAACGAAATGGGGATAACGTCACTGCGTTTGCACTTGGGAGGCGATACTTACACAGCGCGCACGCTTTATTTGTGGATGAGCCATTACCTTTCACGTCTTGAACTCGACATTGATGGGAACCGTCAAACGCTTCCTGCCAGTGCGCTGAAGGCCGTGGGGTTTGAGCGTGAGCAGGCATTGCTACCCTATCCAAGCAATGTGCACCAGGGGTATCGCATACTGCAGGAGTATCTCTGTTTTCCAGAGGCATTCCATTTCTTTGATGTGCTGGGACTGGATCAGGCGCTACCGGCAACGCCTGCGCAACGGGTCACGCTTCGGTTTGTTTTTGCGCGGCCGTTGCCTACGGATGCTCGCCTCCAAAACGAACACCTGGCGCTTTACTGTACGCCTGCCATTAATCTTTTTGAGCATGATGCAGAGCCTATCGACCTGACGGGCGAGCGTAGCGAGTACCGCATTAGGCCCAGTAGTAAGGCGCCCTCGCATTATGAAATATTCAGCGTGGATAATGTGTCAGGCCGCCTGGAAGGCGAACAAAGTAGCTCGCAGACCGTTTCGCGGCGATATGTTCCCTTTGAGAGTTTTCAGCATCAGATTGAACGGGATAGAGGGCGCCAAGCGCTTCACTTTCGTGTGCGTGTTGGCAATAGCCTGCGCAGCGATGGGTTTGATCACGATATTGCGTTTATACGTGAGGATGAGCAGGAGTGCCTGGGGCGCCGGGAAACCGTTTCTCTTGCGCTGACCTGTTCCAATCGGGAACTGCCAGAGCAGCTAACCGTTGGCGATATATGTGTCGGCACGGAAAAAAGCCCCTCGTTTGCCACGTTTTCCAATATTACCCGGCCCACTCCCGTGCTTCGGCCAGCCATTGACGATGGGTTGTTATGGATACTGATTTCAAACCTGTCGCTTAACTATCTTTCGCTGCTCAATCGCGATGCGCTGTGTTCGGTATTGAGAGCGTATGACTTCCGCGCCCTGGTTGATCGTCAGGCCGAGCGCATTGCCCAAAAACGTTTGGCGGGCATTATCAGTATCGACACACAGCCGGTTGATCGTCTTCGTAAAGGCCTACCGGTGCGCGGTTTGCGCTCCGTCATGACGCTTGATCAGGATGCGTTCGGCGATGAAGGCAGTTTGTACCTGTTTGGCAGCGTGCTCGCCCGCTTCTTATCACTTTACGCCAGCATTAATTCGTTTCACGAGTTGCAGGTCATTAATCGCCATAACCAGGAACGCTACGTATGGAGCCTACAGGAAGGGCAACAGCCACAGATGTAGCGTTGGCACCCCTGATTCAAAAGGCGCGCCGCTACGAGTTTTTTCAACTGGTCGAACTGCTGCACCGGCATCACGAAGATGATCAGGAGCAACGCCATAGTGAGGGCGTGCCTTCTTTTCAACGGGTGCGCTACAAGGCCTCATCCTCGCTCGGTTTTCCGGGAAGCGATGTGTTGGCACTGGGCGTTGGTGAGCGTGGCCAGTATGAAATGGAAGTGAGTTTCCTGGGACTGCAGGGGGCGCAATCTCCGTTACCCAGCTACTACCTGGAGGCACTGGCGCATGAGTCTGCGCATCAGGAGGGCGCGGCAGGCGACTTTTTGGATTTTTTCAATCATCGCCTGTTGACCCTGATGCATCAGAACTGGCGGAAGTATCGTCACTACGTGCGCTATCAGGACAATGCGCGGGATGGCTTTTCAGCAGCCGTCTTTGCATTGGTGGGGCTTGCCGACAGTGACCTGCGCGGCGAGACCCCCATCAACTGGAGCAAGATGCTGGCTTATGCGGGGCTTCTGGCAGGTCGCTCACGCTCGCCGGATGTGGTCACTGGTATCGTCAGCCACTGCTTTGACTTGGCCAGTGTGGACATCGAGGAGTGGGTTCACCGTTGGGTGGAGATCCCGCTGAACCAGCGTAGCCGTATGGGAATGACGGGAATGACGCTGGGTGAGGACATGGTCGCAGGCGAGCGTGTGGCCGATGTAAAAGGCAAATTTGCGCTGTGTCTGCGTGGCTTGACCCTGGAGCGTTTCCGAGACTTTCTGCCCGATGGGGAAGAGCATCAACCGCTAAAGACGTTGGTTAGCTTTGTACTGCGAGAGCCGCTCGCCTATGACCTGGAGCTTGAGCTGCTGGAAAGTGAGGTTAAGCCCATGCGCTTGGGTGATGGTGGATCATGTCAGTTGGGCTGGACAACGTTTGTAGACCCTGATGGTGACGATACCTCTACACGTCGCCGTGTACGCATTCAGATGATGAGTTAACGCATGCAAGTCGATCCGTTTGACGCCGTGACCTTAGTGGTTATGAACAGCGAACAGCTGGAAGGCCGTTCGTCCAGTAGCTATGTCTTCCAGGGGGAAGGAGGAACGCTTGGCAGCAGTGATTACGATGACTGGCTGCTACAGGACCACGCCGGAAAAGTGCGCCCTCAGCATGCCGAGATTACCAGGATGGACGGCAAGTTTTGTCTGATTGACTCAAGCGGCCACACGTATATCAATCGCGCCACGCTGCCGGTAGGGCGCAATCGTAAAGTTGCCCTGCGCGATGGTGATGAGCTGACGATTGGCGTCTATCGCCTGAAAGTACACTCAGGCGACCGGCACGCCTGGCAGCCTGGGGTCCATTCGCTCACTACGCTGATTGATGAAGAGCAAGACGACGTCACGGCGCATGAGCATGCCGCTTGGCCGGTGGGAAGTAGGCAGGAGCGGCAACACCCTACTCAGCAGGAAGACCCTATAGAAGCGTTAGGCGGTGTTGTGCCCGGGGCCATGCAGCATGACCCCATGGTCGCGCTTGATAAGGAGGCCGCGCCACCCTCCACGTTGGAGCCATTGGATGCGAATCCCGGCTCGTACCGTAGCCACGCCAACGAGTGGCCACAGAAAGAGCATCGCGATGACGCGGTGCGCCTTCCCGATATCAAACCCTTGAATGGCACGACAAAACAGAGGAGCAGTGGCATGGATGAACGGCAGCTAAACGACTTGGAGCGCTCTGTTGGCGAACAGTTAGAAGATCGCTGGCAGCAGCCAACCACTCAGGCGCTGGGTCATATAGGTGCCGACCCGTTGCTGAGAGGGTTAGGGCTTGATCTGCCTTTTCGAAATAGCGAAGAACAGCAGGCGTTCCTGGAAGAGGCGGGCCATACACTCCGCGCTACTATCGATGGCCTCCGGTTACTGCAACAGAGCCAAAACGATAGCAAGTACCCGCTTCGTGATCGGCGTTTGCAGCCTATTGAAGATAATCCTATCCGGCTTGGCCTGTCGTTTGAAGAGACGGCAGAAACCATGTTCTCTGCACAACGCAGCCCCGTTCACCTGTCAGCCCCTGAAGCGGTTGCTGAAAGCCTGCGTCATCAAGGGCAGCATCAGGCAGCGGTTGAAGAGGCCATCGGTCAAGCGCTGGGTGCCATTTTGGATGCCTTCTCTCCCGAGGCGTTGCTCAAACGTTTTCACGCCTATCGAGGCGCTGGAAATCGCATTGAGAACGAAGATGGCTGGGCCTGGGAGATGTATCAGCACTATTACCGCGAGTTGAACTCTGGCCGTCAGCAGGGCTTTCAAAAGCTTTTCTGGGAAGTGTTTGAGCAAGGCTATGACCAGTCCGTACGCCGCCAGCAACGGGAGGGTGCATGAGCGCCTCAGGCCTGAGCATGACGCTAATTCGCCTTGTCGGGCTGTTCTGCGTGCTTCTTCTGTTGGCCGGTTGTGCGTCGACTCGGGAGGCTGCGGGTAAAACGTGGCAGGTAATGCGCGACCCCTCCATTCCCGTCGGCTACCCCGAAGAGCGCCCCACGACGGTGGATCTCAGCATGGTGGCCGAGCCCAACATGAACCCCAATGTGGAAGGCGATGGCGCGCCGCTACGTTTCCAGGTGCTACAGCTGAAAGATGACTCCATGTTGATGGCTGCTGACTTAAGCCAACTGCAGGAAGACCTGGAGGGAGCGCTGGGTACGAATTACCTGACCCATGACGACTTTACCTTGCTGCCGGGCCAGTGGAAGTTCTATGAACCGTTCGCGGTTGATGAAGAAACACGCTACATCGGGCTAATTGCTTTTTATGCCACGCCTAACGAGGCGGAATGGAAAAAAGTCGTGAAAGTAACCAGCAGTGGAGAGCATTACCACCTGTTGGTTCACCTCCGTGACAATGAAGTTGAGCTAAGGAAGGAGGAGTAATGGCTAGCCGGAATCGAGTGGTATGGAGCGAAGGTCTGTTTATCAAGCCCCAGCATTTCCAACAGCAGCAACGCAGCCTTGAAGGGCTGTTGGACACGCGTCTAAAAGGGGTCAGCCACTACCTTTATGGGTTTTTGTCCCTTGAGTTGAATAACGAATTTCTAAGCTTTGGGCGGGTAGCGATCAGTCGGGCCAGCGGTGTCATGCCTGATGGCGTGGCCTTTCATTTGCCTGTCGATGATGTCGAGCCAACGCCGCTTGAAATTGATGATGCAAGCATCACAAACCAGGTCGTCTATCTTGGCTTGCCGCTGGCAACCGATGGGGTGGGCGAGGTGCGCTGGCCAGGCGATGACCTGCCTGCCCGTTATCGTCACTCATCGCGTAGCGTACGGGATCTTCACTCACAGGATGGCGCCACCGCCGAACTTGAAGTCGCCAGGGTGTCGCCGCGCTTACTGCTGGAGCGTGATGACCGCAGTGGCTATGCCTGTCTAGCCGTGGCGCGCATCGTTGAGCGTCGGCCCGACGGTAGCCTGGTGCTGGATGAACAGTTCCTGCCCACCCTGCTAAACGTGCAAGCGGCGCCAGGGTTACAGCGCTTTGTGGGCGAAATGGCGGGCCTGATGCGCGAACGCGCGCGTAATATCGCCCAGAGGCTTTCTACGCCCCACCAGGCAGGCGTTGCGGATGTGGCTGATTTTATGCTCCTTCAGCTGCTTAATCGTGCTCAGCCTCGCTTCCAGCATCTGGCGCGTTTGGGGCAGCTGCATCCTGAGCGTCTCTACGACACCATGCATGAAATCGCCTGTGAGCTGGTGACCTTTACGGATGAGTCTCGGCTGCCGCCCGAATGCCCGGCCTACGACCATGATCACCCTGAACGGGCCTTCAAGCCGTTAATGAAAATGCTGCGCCAAGCGCTTTCTACCGTGCTTGAACCACGGGCAGTGGCTATCCAGTTGCAGTCACGCCGCTTTGGCCTGCTGGTCGCACCGCTTTCTGATCTCAGCCTGATCGAATCTGCCGAGTTTATCCTGGCCGTGCGCGCTGACATGCCCAACGAGCGCCTGCGCAAGCTGTTTCTTCAGCAAACCAAAGTCGCCAGTGTCGAGCGGATCCGTGACCTTATTAGCCTGCAATTGCCCGGCATACCGCTTGAGCCGCTGCCGGTGGCACCTCGCGAGCTGCCTTATCACGCAGGCTACACCTACTTCCAGTTGGACCGCCAAAGCGAAGCGTGGGGAATGCTTAACGGTGCCAGCGGCTTTGCGTTCCACGTGGCCGGGGAGTTTCCGGGGTTGGAAATGCAGTTCTGGGCGATCAGGAGTTAAACCATGCAACATCTTGTCACTGATGGGCAACGCTCGACGCGTGGGGTTGCCGCGCCGCAAAAAATGCGCCACGAGGACCTCATTAACGAGCGAGGGTTAGAGCACCTCATTCATAGCCATGCAGAGCAGCTGGACGCTGACGAGGACTACTGGTTCCGGCTGCGCGGACATAACCTGAATCCCTTGGTAGATGCTGCCAGCAGCCTGTTAGGCATGGTGGTTAGAGTTCGCCAACTTGATAGCGCGAGTGATATCGAGCGTCTTTACCGCCAAGTGGTGGATGAAATTGCGGCTATTGAGATCGAACTGACCGAGCAGGGTTATGATCGCGCCACGCTGCTTGCCTACCGCTATGTGCTTTGCTCCTTTATCGACGAAGCGGTGATGGGTATGCCTTGGGGGCGGCAAAGCAAGTGGGCCGAACACTCGTTGTTAACCCGGTTTCATAACGAAACATGGGGAGGCGAAAAAGTGTTCTCCATTCTGGCGCGCCTGCAGCAAGAGCCTCAGCGCTATCGCGACATGCTGGCCTTTATCTACCTGTGCCTGTGTCTTGGGTTTGAAGGCCGTTATCGCGTCATGTCCCATGGCCGCGATGAGTATGAACAGATTGTTCGCGCGCTAGGCGACCAGCTCTCCTCTCTGGAACAACCCGCTGAAGACACACTGACTCAGCCGCTTAAAAACGTGGTCCAGGGGCGCTCTCAGCGCACAGGTAGTTTTCCGACCTGGGGAATCTTTGCGCTCTTCGGCATCGCCATGGTGGCTGTTTATCTAGGGTTCTCATGGTCGCTTGATCAGCAGGCCGAACAGATTACGACGCTTCTTAACCAACTTTATCGCTAGGAGATACCATGCTCAGGGTAGAGCTACCGGCGCTTATTGACCGCCTTAATACGATTGCTCGCCAAGGGCTTGAGCAAGCGGCCGTGCTGTGCGCGCAGCAGCAGGCGCCTGAGGTTACCGCCGGGCATTTGCTACAGGCGATGCTTGATCAACCCCTATGCGATGTACGCTGTATCTGTGAAGACCTTGAGGTCGATACCGCTGCCTTGCGTGCCCAATTGGCAGAAGAAACGCGCCCGCCGCACAATCTGGAGGTGGCAACCCCCAGCTTTTCACCGTTGTTGGTTGAACTGCTCCAGGATGCGTGGCTACTGGCATCCACCGAGTACCAGCATCAGACGCTGCGCAGCGGCGCCGTCTTTACTGCTCTTTTGCATAACCCGGAGCGCTATCTTGGCGCGGGTTCAGTGCGTTTGCTTGCCGAGATTAACCGGGAAAACCTGCGCCGCCACCTTAACCGCTTAACGGCTGATTCGGCAGAGGCGCCTCAGGAAGCGAGTGCCAGCACTCAGCGTGTAGGCACGCATGGCTCTGGCGATGATAGTGCGCTTGCGCGCTTTGCGACCTCACTTACGGAGCAGGCACGCAAGGGTGAACTTGACCCTGTACTTGGCCGGGACCCTGAAATTGACCAGATGCTCGATATCCTTGGGCGTCGGCGTAAGAATAACCCTATTGTGATTGGCGATGCGGGGGTCGGCAAAAGTGCGGTGGTAGAAGGGCTGGCTGCACGTATTGTGGCAGGCCAGGTGCCTACCGCGCTGGCAGGTGTAGAGCTATTGACGCTGGACCTCGGCGCTTTACAAGCGGGTGCTGCGGTCAAAGGCGAGTTTGAAAAACGCCTTAAGGCGGTGATTGATGAAGTTAAAAACGCCCCGTGCCCCACGCTACTGTTTATCGACGAAGCGCATACGCTGATTGGTGCCGGTAATCAGGAAGGTGGTGGCGATGCGGCCAATTTATTGAAACCGGCGCTGGCGCGTGGCGAGCTACGCACGATTGCCGCGACGACCTGGCGCGAGTACAAAAAGTACTTTGAGAAAGACCCAGCGCTTTCACGCCGCTTCCAGCCCGTCGCGCTTTCCGAGCCCAGCGTCGATCAGGCCTTGGTCATTCTACGCGGGTTACGAGACGTGTATGAGTGTGCCCACGGCGTACTGGTCGGCGACAGCGGCCTGCGCGCGGCGGCGTCTCTTTCTGCCCGCTATTTGGCCGGTCGTCAATTGCCGGATAAAGCCATTGATGTACTGGATACGGCGTGTACACGGTTAGCGCAAGCACTGGATACGCCGCCGCGCAAATTAAGTCACCTGCAAAGCGAGCACACCGCCGCCCTGCGCGAGCGCGATCACCTGACTCGCGAACAGTTACTGGGCCGTGAACCAGATGCCTCGATGAGCCAAGCGCTTAACGAGCGTTTGATGTCGCTTGAAGCTGAACTCGCCACGCTTGAAGCCGCTTGGCACGAGCAGCGTGAATGCGTTGATGCGATTGTGACCCTGCACCGCCAACTGTTGGATGCCGATGGCGTCTACGACAGCGACCAAAACGACGATCAACATGCTGAACTTGCCGAGCGCGAGCAACAGCTGGCGCGATTGCAGCAGTCTCATGCGCTGGTCAATCCAAGCGTTGAAGAGGCCCAGATCGCTCAAGTCATTGGTGACTGGACGGGCGTACCGGTTGAGCGGATGACCAGCGATGAGCTGACGCGTTTGACCGAACTCCCCGCTCACTTGGGCGAACAGATTCAAGGCCAGAACACGGCGATCGAACGTATTCACCGCCACCTGCTGACGGCGCGTGCCGATTTGCGTCGTCCGGGTCGCCCGTTAGGTGCTTTCCTGCTCGTTGGCCCGAGTGGCGTGGGTAAAACGGAAACCGTGGTACAGATTGCCGACCAGCTGTACGGCGGCCGCCAGTTCCTGACCACTATCAATATGTCTGAGTATCAGGAAAAGCACACGGTTTCACGGTTGATAGGTTCTCCTCCTGGCTATGTAGGGTTTGGCGAGGGCGGGTTACTGACCGAAGCGATACGTCAGCGCCCTTACTCGGTGGTCCTGTTGGACGAAGTTGAGAAAGCTCACCCTGATGTGCTGAATCTCTTCTATCAGGCGTTCGATAAAGGCGAGCTGGCCGATGGCGAAGGGCGACTGATCGATTGTAAAAACGTACTGTTCTTCCTTACCTCTAACCTGGGCTACGAAGCGATTGTGGCCCACGGGCAGAATACCGCAGCGCTGGATGCGGCGCTTTATCCCGTGCTTGCCGAGTTTTTCAAACCGGCTCTGCTGGCGCGCATGGAAGTGGTGCCTTACTTGCCGCTGGATAGCGATACGCTGCGCGACATTGTTAAAGCCAAGCTCAATACCCTGTCAGCCCGTATCCGTGAGCGTCATCGTCAGGCGGATGTGGTGCTGGAAGAGGCCTTGGCTGAGGCGATATGTGCACGTGCCACACGCAGCGAAAACGGCGCTCGTATGTTGGAGTCAGTGATTGATGGTGAGCTGCTGCCGCCGCTTTCCAAGGCACTGCTTGAGCGCATGGCGCGCCGCGAGGCGGTTTCCAGCGTAGTGCTGGGCGTCGACGCGCAAAGCGGCACCTTCACGGCAGAGGTTGCCTAGCCCATGACGGAGCCTGCTGTTCCCACTAGCGCTGGTTCGGCGCTATCGGCTGAGCTTTCGGCCATGCCGTTGGCGTTAACCCTGGTGGAGAGCCTCAGCGCTGCTGCTCTGCGTCAGCGCTCGGCCACGCTCTTGCAGCGCCACCTTGGGCTGGCGCTCGCGGAGTGCCTTTACATTGATGGGAGTGGGCGCTGGTTGGGTCGAGATGTCGGCGAGGACCAGTTCGACTGCGGCGACTTTCATCATCCCTATGCGCATGTTATTCGCAGCGGCAAGCCGCTGCTGCTTAGCGTTGCTGATGCACGCATTCGCTTGGATCATCCCGGCTTCCAGTCCCAAGTGGCATCGCTAGGCGCTTCACTGCATCTTCACATTCGGCCACTGCGTGGAGGGCAAAGCGGGCGTGAATGGTTGGGAGTAATCGTGCTGGCGGGTACGCAAGCACGGTTGAAGGTGCTCGCTGAAGATCCCGGCATGGCAGCGTTTGAAGGGCTTCTGTGTCGGCTATGGACGCGACTTGCCAGAGAGCAGGGCGAGCGTCACCGCTCGCAGATATTGCAGGACTCCTTGACCAAACTGAACGATGGCGCGCGGCGTCAGGCGCTGGCTGATCGGCTAGCTGAGGAGCTGCTTGGACACTCCAGCGCCATGCAGGCACTGCGTCGGCATATCGTACGAGCGGCAGAGACAAACCTTGCGGTACTTTTGCAAGGTGAAACCGGTACCGGCAAGGATCGCGTAGCGCGCGCCATGCACCAGCTTTCGGCGCGCGCTGAAGGCCCCTTTATGGCGATCAATTGTGCCGCCATCCCTGAAACGCTGCTGGAGTCTGAATTGTTTGGGCATGGTAAGGGCGCGTTCTCGGGGGCTGAGCATGCTCGAGAAGGGCTTATCAGTCAGGCCGATGGCGGTACGTTGTTTCTCGATGAGATAGGGGATATGCCGCTGGCGCTGCAAGCCAAGTTGTTACGCGTACTCGAAAGCGGTCGCTACCGCCCGCTGGGAGAAAACGAAGAGCGCTGCGCTGACCTGCGTGTGGTGGCTGCAACGCACCAGCCACTGCGTGAACAGATCAAGGAGCAGCGATTTCGTGCGGATCTTTACTACCGGCTCGGTCAGTTTCCGATCACCCTGCCGCCCCTGAGCGAGCGCCGGGATGATATCGCCCAGCTAGCACAATCCTTTATTACCGATTTCTGCGCCCGAGAGGGGCGCGACGAAATGGGAATTACCCCAGCGGCCCTGCGGCTGCTTTATCGTCGGGAGTATCCGGGCAACGTCCGTGAGCTTAAAAACGTGATTGATTACGCCTGTGCGATGACACCTCACGATGCAGACATTGATACGTACCTGTTGCCCGGCGAGCAAGGTGGCTTTTTAACCGGCAGCGGTTTGGAAGAAACGCCGCCACCTGGCGAAGACGCTACGCTGGCACTGCCCAACGACATTGTTGATCTTCGCCAAGCGATGCGCGATATCGAATCCATCATTATTCGTCAGCGATTGAGTCGCTTTGGTGGTAATCGTGCGCAAACGGCGCAAAGCCTTGGGCTGCCCAAGCGAACTCTGGCTCATAAATGTCAGCTACTGGAACTGGATATTAAATGAACGCGATGCTGCTAAAACGCCAGTGGACCATCGGTGGCTTGCTGATGCTCTGCCTGTTGGCCTGTACGCCTTCAAAGGCAGATGAACAAAGCGCATTGCTTAAGAGCGCTCAAACCTGTGCGGAAGAGACCTCGCGCCTGGAGCGACTGAATTGCTATGACGCGCTTTTTCTGGAGGCAAATCTCAGTGTTGGTGAAAACGAACTGCCCGCGCTCTGGCGAGCCATTGAGCGTCAGGAGTCGGCCCGGCCTGATGACAACGTTGGGCTGATAGTGAATGAATCCGGTGAGAGCGTGCTGATCAGCGTGCCCGCACTGGGAACGACACCACCCAGGCCCATCATGGTGGTGGCCTGCGAAAGGCTGATCACTCGTTTCCAGCTACATCTTCCCACGCCTATCAGCGGTGCCCGAGTGGACCTGCAGATCACAGGAAACGGGCGTGCAGTGCAGCAGCAGTGGCGCATACGCGACGGTGGCCGGGTCGTTAGCGGTGGGCGTGGGCTACCTGCCATCGACACGCTGCGCCAATTGCTTGATGCCAATGAAGTCACGCTGCGCAGCGATATAAAAGAACTGGATGGACTGCGTTTTAACGTGGCGGGGCTGCGCCAGGAAATTGCCCCGCTACGCGAAGCGTGCCGCTGGTAAGGAAGGTTTTATGCGCATTACTGCCGAGTCACAACTAGCCCCCTTACTGGCACCCTTGGCCGCCAATGCTGAGGGGGAGCAGGTGGGCGTTCCCGTTGAAGATAGCAATGACTATCTGACGCTGGATGAGGAAATGATGAAGATAGGTTCGCTCCAGCACGCAACGGTGGAGTGGGACGTCGCCGAGGCGCTGGCCATCCGTATGCTGAGCGAGCGAGGCAAGGACCTAAAAGTACTGGGGCATTTGATGCACTGTATGCAGCACGGTAGTAGCGGCGTGCGCTTTGCACTCTCGCTTCGCTTGCTTGCCCGGAGTATTGCTCAGCCCTGGTGGGAACACGCTTACCCGTTTGCAGGAAAACGCGGCGCTAAGATGCGCCCCAGGCTGTTTCAGCAGTTAATCCAGCGCAGCGTCAAGCTTATATCAACGCTCGATTTTCACAATGCCGATGATGAGTTTGAAGCGTGCCAATCCTCGCTGAAAGAGCTTGAGCATCAGGTGGCCGAGAAGTCGCTGCCGGACGAGGCGATTGCCGAATTAAGCCGCCAGCTAAATGCCAAGCGGCCCACTCAACAGCCTGCGCAAGCCGCTTCTCAAGCGCCTTCTCAAGAGCCATCCGGGCAGGCAGCAGGGCAACCTGCTGGCCGCCAGGAGCAGGCCACTACCACGCCTTCAGCGGCCAAGGCGCCTGAGCTTCGCCTGGAGGCGGGGAACGAGCGTTCTAACCGTCAAGCGCTGCTCAAGATGGCGGAGTTTTTAGGCGAGCAATCGCCAGGAGAACCCTTGGCCTACCGCCTGCGCCGTTATGCGGTTTGGAGCACGATTCAAGCGCTGCCCGCCGCCAAGGAGAACGGCAAAACTGAACTTGCTCCGGTGTCGGCTGATCGTGTCGCTGATTATCGTGAGGCGCTAGCCAAGGGGGGAGACAACGAACTTTGGCAGCGTATCGAAAATAGCCTGGCGCTAAGCCCTTATTGGCTGGAAGGGCATCGCCTCAGCGCGGGGCTTGCCAAGCAGCTTGGCCACACCCGCTGCGCGGAGGCGATCCGAGATGAAACACTGCGGTTTGTAGAGCGCTTGGCGGGTATCGAGGCGCTTGCTTTTAACAGCGGCGCTTTGTTTGTTGATGAAGAAACGAAGCGCTGGCTATACAGCACCGAAAACAGCGGCGGCGCGGTTGGGGGTGGCGAGGCTTGGCATGCCGGGCTTGAAGAGGCGCGCGAAGCCGTGGAAAGCGGCGATATAGGCAAGGCGCTAAAGGTGCTTGATCAGGGCCTAAGCAGTGCCAGAACACCAAGGGAAAGTGCGTACTGGCGACTGGCCAGTGCTGATTTGCTGCATGAGACAGGGCTGGAAAGCCTGGCTCAGCAGCACTATCGCACGTTGCAGCAAACAGTAACTGCGCTTGCGTTAGAGCAGTGGGAACCCGCGTTGGTATCACGCTTGAACGCTGCGGTCCAAGAAACGCACTGATAACGGTCATCATTAAAGGGACGAGGGATAAGGCTAATGTGGTCAACCATAACGTCGAAGCTGAGCCGCTGGGTGCCTGGCTTGTCGCGGGCGCAAACAGCAAAAAATCGAGCCAATGCTCACGGCAATAAAGCCAAAGGGCTGCTGCGGCTATCCACGCTGCTATGGGCGCTACTGTTGGTTGTCCTGGTGGTCGCAATCTGGTGGTTGGGACCACGCTGGGAAGTGGGTGACATGATGCCTCTTGCCCCGCTGACCAACCGCCTGCTGGCAACGCTGGCGGTCGTAACGCTCGTTGCTGTTATATGGGGCGTACGTCTTGCCCGGCGGCTACGCAGCCTGGATGACGAGCGCCAGCAAGAAGAAGCGCGCCTGCAAGACCCGATTATGTCTCAGGTTGAGCGTCAGGAAACCTCTCTTAACCTTGCGCTCAACGAGATTTCCGACAGCCTGGGAGGCAGCAACAGCCGTTATCGCTTGCCGTGGTATTTGGTGATGGGGGTGGAAAATGCCGGCAAAACCAGCCTGATCAACCGCTCCGGCCAGAACTTTGCCCTCACCCATGTCATGAAAGCCTCGGGGCAGAGCAGTAAACAAGGCCAGCTGGGGTTCGATTGGTGGATTGGCGATAAGGCCGTACTGATTGACCCTGATGGCGAGCTGTTAACCCAAGGGGCAATGGAAGGAGGCGAGCCTCAAGAGCTTCAGCGCAGGCTGTGGGACCACTTTGTTGGCTGGCTGGAGCGTAATCGCCCCCAGCGCCCGTTGGATGGTGTCGTGCTGGTGCTGGATCTTGCACGACTAAGCCATGCTCAGGTTGCCGTTCGCAAAGCCTATGCCGCGCTTCTGCGCAGCCGGCTACGCGAACTGATGGAGCGTCACGGCACTCGCCTGCCCGTTTACGTCACGTTCAGCAAGATGGATTTACTGCACGGCTTTGATGATTTCTTTCGTCACTACTCTCGTGCTGCTCGCCGAGCGCCGCTGGGCTTTACGTTTACCCCTGCTTCCATGGACACCCCGGGCAAGTGGGAAGCAGAGTTCGAGGCCGACTACGACGCCATGCTGGCGCGCCTGAACCAACTGATGCCTTCCATGCTTTCCGAGTGCCGCGACCGTGAAGAGCGTGAATCCGTCTTCCGTTTTGTGCGGCAACTGGCAGGGCTGCGCGAGGTGCTGTTTGGCTTTTTGACGGAGGCACTTTCCAGTGACCGCTTTTCAACCGCTGCCATGGTGCGCGGTGCCTACTTTACGTCGGTGTATCAGCAAGGCGTGCCGGAAGACCCGTTCGTGGATGCTGCCGCCCGGCGCTATGGAATGGATGACAGTGTTCAGCCTGCTCATCGGGCCACGCGCAGCGCGCTCTACTTTACCGAAGAGCTGTTCGATAAGGTTATTTATCCGGAGGCAGGGCTTGCCGGTGACAACGCTCGTGTTACTCAACGGCGCAGGCGCATGCGCAAGGCAAGCCTGGCGGCATGCCTGGTGCTAGGTGTTATTCTGGTAGGCGGTTGGACGCACTTTTATCAGAAAAACAGCGTATCGCTCGCGGCGGTTGAACAGCGAGCAGAAACCTTTTTGGCCGCCCAGCCTGAAGCCTTCCAGAGTGATGATCCCACTGGATTTGAACTACTGGACCCACTTGACCGGCTGCGCTATGCCCTGGAAACGTTCGACGGATACCGCACACATACGCCTTATTTAGCGGATATGGGGCTGTACCAGGGGCATGTCATTGGTGCCCAGGTGGAACGTGCCTATCTTGCCATGCTGGAGCGTCAGTTCCTGCCCGCGCTGATGATCGGCATCATGGATGATATGAATCGCGCCGAAGAGGGCAGTAACACGAAGCTTTCTCTATTGCGTGTACTGCGCATGATGTCGGATGCCAGTGGCCGTCAGCCGGAGCGCGTTGAGCGATTTATGGCCAACCGCTGGCAGGGGAACTTTCCCCAGCAGGGCGAGGTTCAGCAGCGACTATTGATGCATTTGGACTACGCGCTGGAACATAGCGACCTTGAAGGCCGTATTGCCGAAGGCAGCCCGAGCGCCGAGCAGGCTATGGCCCCGCTTCAGGGCAGTATTGCCGCCTCTCAGCAGGAGTTGTCACGCCAGCCCATCGACGAACGGGTATACGCTGCCCTTAAGGCCGCCGGTAATCGCCAAGGGGAGCCGTTGGACCTACGCCGCAGCGTGGGCACGCTGTTCAACACCGTGTTTATGTCGCGTAACGATGACCCTGAAAATGTGCGCTTGCCGCATCTGCTCACCCGCGATGGCTTTGAGAACTACTTCCTACAAGAGCTTGACCGGGCGACGGAGCTTGCTCTGATTGATGCCTGGGTGCTGGGTCAGCGCGATAACATTAATTTCAGCGAAGCCGACCGGCAGCAGCTTCAGGTGGCCCTGCGTGAGCATTATGTAGGGGATTACCATGCCAGCTGGCGTGATGCCCTGCGTGATACCCAGCTAGTGCCACTGCCCGATATTCATCAGGCCATTGTGGTGGCAGACGCTCTGGTGGGCAGTCAGCGTCCGCTTGACAGGCTGTTGGCTGCGGTGGAACGCAATACCAGCCTCTACCCCGAGCTCCCCGACGATGACGAGCAGGCCCGTGAGGCGCTCCGCCAATCGCAGCGTTATCAGCTTGCGTTTGCCATCGAGCAGCCGTTCACGCCCATCAATCAGCTAAGCCAAGCGCGTAACAACAATCCCTCTTCGCTTGAGGAGATTAAAACGGCGGTAACCGCGCTGCGTGATTATCTGATGGAGATTGAGGAGTCGAGCAATACAGGGCGTGCCGCCTTCGTTAGCGTGCGTGACCGCCTGTCGCTGCGCGGTAATGACCCCATCTACAACTTGCAGCGCATTGCCGATAGTACGCCAGAGCCGGTGGGCCGCATGCTGCACAACTTGGCCGACCAGAGCTGGCAACTGATGATGGCCAGCGCCACGCGTCACCTTGAAAGCCAGTGGCTGGATGACGTGGTCGCGCCCTATCAGGAGCGCCTGGCAGGCCGCTACCCGCTGGCGCCCAATGCCAGCCAGGAAGTGGCGCTGAGCGATTTCGAGGACTTCTTCGCCCCAGGTGGCACGCTGGACACCTTCTACCAGGACAGCTTGCAGCCTTTTATCGAAGGTGCGCCTGAGTATCTGGTGGATGCCGAAGGTAATTCGCTGCTGCGCGACAGCCTGTACACCGCCATTCAGCAGGCCGAGCAGATCCGTCGCGCCTACTTTAGCCGCGACGGCGCGCTGGATGTGGAGTTTGCGCTTGAGCCCATCAGTCTTTCACCGGACAAGCGGCGCAGCGTGATCAGCGTCGATGGACAACTGATCGAGTATGCCCACAGTGCTAGCCAGCGTGTGTCGATGATTTGGCCAAACGCACTGCGCGGCGGCACCGAAAGCCGCATTACCATGGTGCCGAGCGAGGTGAACCGCTCACCGCGCAGCGTTACTCAGGATGGCGCTTGGGCATGGTTTCGGCTACTGGAACAGGCCGATATTACCAGTGTAAGCGAGCGCGAACTTGAACTCAGGTTCAACGTTGACGGCGGCACCATGCGCTATCGCCTGTTTGCCAACGGCGCGCCTAACCCCTTCACGCGTCCGCTGGCGGCAGGCTTCCAACTGCCGTCTGCCCTTTACGCCGAGCGAGGTGGCAATGCTGACCAAACTTAAGCAGCTGTTTACCTCGGGCGGGGTAACGCCCGCCACACGCCAGCGTCATGGCGCAAAGCGCTCACGCCCATTGGAGGATGCGCGCAACGAGGATATCGACAGCTTTATCGAGGCGGTGTATCACGCCGATGCCAAAGGTCACTCACCGTGGGTGCTGCGCGATAAAAGCGTGCTCGACACGTTGCGTCGAGCGCTTGAATTCACCGTTAATCGCCAGGTGTGGATGCAGCGGGAAAATGGCCAGGTGGTGCACTGGCAGGGCTGCCTGCTAGCACTTCGTCATGGTGAAGGCCCACCGCTGGGTATGGTGCTTGTCTGTCGGCCTGATGACGAAGCCGCCTGGCAGCTCAAGTTTTTCTATATCAGCCGGGAGTGGAAGGGCAGTGGCCACGGTACTCGCCTGCTGATGGCGATACGGCGCAGCTTAAGTGGCGTACCACTGCAAACACGCCTGCCGCTGGCCTGCCATTCGGCCATCGACAGCCTGGAGGCGGCAGGCTTTACCCGTCAGCACGTGGATGCCCTGGAAGTGGCAAGTTACGAAGCCCCCGCTCAGTGGGATGAGTAGCCCGCCAGCACGACAGCAGAGTGGCAGGCAGGACGGAAGATACGGGACCAGAAAAGGAGCAGTGGTAATGGGCCAGAAATTTGTACTCGTAGGTGATATAGGAACCGACCATGATGGTTATCCCCCTACGCCCGTCATTGCGGGTAGTGGCACGGTCATCATGGATGGCAAACCGGTGGCCCGAGTAGGTGACCCGTTAGAGCCTCACGATAAGCCCAATCACCCCCCGCACCCACGGGCGATTGCCCAGGGTTCCGGTACGATTCTTATTGACGGCAAGCCTGCTGCTTTAACAGGCCATGCGGTCGATTGCGGTGGTGTCGTCATTGGTTCAGGTTCAGGAGAGGGCAGTTAAGATGGCAAGCACAGGATTGCAATTTACCCTGACGTTACCCGGCGTTGATGATATCGCGGTGATCGACTTTACCCACCGCGAAGCGCTCTCCCAGCCTTTTGAACTGGTGCTCAACCTGGCCAGTCGCGATGGCCGGCTGGATGCCGCCGAGCTGCTGGACCGCGAAGCCGCCCTGACCGTTTGGCAGGATGGTGAAGCGTTGCGTCACGTGCACGGTATCGTTAGCGAGTTTGGTCGCGGCGACCGCGGCCATCGGCGCACCTTCTACTCCCTGGTGCTGCGCCCAGCGCTCTGGCGGCTTTCGCTGCGTCACAACTCGCGTATTTTCCAGAAAGTCGATCCGCTAACCATCATCAATACCCTGTGCGACGAACGTGGCATTACCGACGTGGCCTTCGCCGTCACCCGAGAGCTGCCCGAGCGCGAATACTGCGTGCAGTACCGCGAGACTGACCTGGCATTTATCGAACGCCTCGCCGCTGAAGAGGGCTTGTTCTACTTCCATGAATTTGAAGAGAACGCTCACCGGCTAGTGTTTGCCGATGATCCTCAAGTGCTGGCAAATTTAGGCGAGCGCACCTACCACAGCCGCGCCGGCGGCACCGCGCCCACGCGCCATGTGCGCAAGCTCAGCCACACCGCCCGCGTGGCGGCGGCCACTGCCACCCTGAAAGACTACAGCTTCAAGAACCCGGCCTACGCCCAACTGCACGAACACCTGGGCCGCGACGTGGAAGCTCACGGCCAGCAGACGGATTACGAACACTTCGATTACCCCGGCCGCTACAAGCAGAACGCCTCGGGCCAGCCGTTTACCCGCATCCGCCTGGAAGAACTGCGCCGCGAAGCGATCACCGCCAGCGCCGAAAGCGACCTGCCCGAACTTGCCCCCGGCGTGCGCTTTAGCCTGACTGACCACGACACGCAAAGCCTTAACCGCGACTGGCAAGTGGTGGAGGCACGCCACGTAGGCGAGCAGCCCCAGGCGCTGGAAGAAGATGGTATGACGCACAGCGATGCCAGCGGCATGACGCGCTATTTCAACCAGGTCACCCTCATGCCCGGCGACGCCCCTTGGCGTGCCACGCCCAATCCCAAACCGCGCGTTGATGGCCCCCAGGTCGCGTTTGTGGTCGGCCCGGAAGGCGAGGAAATTTACTGCGATGAACACGGCCGCGTAAAAGTTCAGTTCCCCTGGGACCGCTACGCCGAGCCCAATGAAACCGCCAGTTGCTGGGTGCGCGTGGCTCAGGGCTGGGCAGGCGGCGGCTACGGCAGCATTGCCATACCGCGCATTGGCCACGAGGTCATCGTTTCCTTTTTGGAAGGCGACCCGGACCAGCCGCTGGTCACCGGGCGTACCTATCACGCGGGTAATCTTTCACCGTACCCCTTACCCGAGCATAAAACCCGTACCAGTATTAAAACCCAGACCCATCAGGGCGAAGGGTTTAACGAACTCTGTTTTGAAGACCAGGCGGGGGAAGAGTTCATCTACATGCATGCTCAGAAGAATCTGGAGCTGCATGTCCTGAACTCCCGCCAGAAGCGCGTCGAGTTCGATGATACCACCACCATTGGCAATAACTCACACCTGGCGGTGGCCAAGGATCGTGTGGAAACCATTGATGGCAATCGTGATGTCACCGTGCACACCAACCACACCGAACAGATCGATGGCGAGCGCGGGTTAAAGGTTGGGGGCAACTATCAAACCCATGCCAATGGCGATATTACCTTCAAGGCCGACGGCGAACTCATTCTCGATGCGACCAAGATCACGCTGGTCGCGGGCGGGTCGGCACTGGTACTCTCCGGCGGCAGTGTGGATGTGACACCGGTACTGAACGTGGGTTCGGCATCACCTAGCGCCGCAGCTCTGCCACCGGTGCCTGCCGTACTGGAAGTAGCCGCGGGCGAAGGCAGCCCCTTCGTGTCTCACTGTCCGCTGGAAGAGGAGTAACCATGGCGACGCCGGATTACTGGGTTGCCCGTTGCCATATTGTGGCCAATACCCCGGCAGCCAGACAGTGGGAGGAAGAAGCCGATGAGGCCGTCGTTTCCGTAGCGGTACTGGCCGCATCAGAAGATGAGGTGCGTGCGCTTCTTCAAACCCGGCTCCAGGAAGAAGGCTTGAGCCTTCTGAAGCTGGAGTCAGTGCAAACGCTTTTACAACGCTTTCGGCACCAGGGAATGTCGCAGACGCTGGTGGAACTGGCCCATGCGACGTCATCCAAACAGCCGGTGGTGTACGGCGAGATGCTGCCCCTCATCGCCGAGCCGGAGCCTGTTGCGCCCGGGCCTTACATTGCCCCCATGACTTATAGCGAAACCTCATGGCAGGCATTGCTGAGTGCCAACCAGCCGCCCCTATGGGCAGTGGTGGACGGGGTGAACTGTCGCGAGGTGCAGGCACGCTTGGCTCAAACCGATGCGCAGCATACGTGCCTGTACGCTTCTACCAATACCACGACTCAGGCCAATGCCCCCTGGCTTGTGCGTATTGAAGCCGACAGCGACATTCGCACCTGGCTGGAAAACCTGCCCCAGGATCAGCACTGGGGCGTGCTGTTTCACTCCCACGCCACGCTTAAGCAACTGCGCACGCACCTTCGCAAGTTCACCATGCTCTGGACGCCCGCCAACGACCAGGCCCCGGTGTATTTCCGCTTCTACGACCCCCGTGTAGCCCTGGATATGACCCAGGCGCTCGAGCCCTGGAAGCTGGCGGCCTTTATGGCGCCGCTGGAAGCCGTCTTTATTCCTGCTTCCCCGCTGATGGTGTTTCCGGCTGAGTTAACGTTAATCCCCTCCATCGCGCTGGAGACGCCCGCTCAGCAGGTACAGGGTCGATTGCTGACGATCTCGCTCAGCGAAGGCGCCCGTGACGCGCGAGGGCGGGGGCGGCAGTTTGCCATCGGTCAGGAAGAGTTTGCGCGATTTGGTGGCTTGATGCAGCAACGGGCTCAGGCGGCCCTGGCACTCTCGATGACCCCACAGTATCCCCAGAAAACGGCCCAGCAGTTGCTGTCTACCGTTCACGCCGCGGTGCAGTTGGGGCAGCGTTATGGCCTCGCCTCAAAAAAACAGACCCGCACCCTGGCGAAGTGCGTGATCGCGTTTGGCGACACCTTTCCCACTCATCAAACCGAAGCACAGCAAATACTTGAAAACCCCACCATGGCCGCCTGGCGCAAGCGTGACCGCCTGGAAGCCTGGTTTCCCCGCGGGCGTATTCAGCAGGCTCTGCTGGCGAAATATTCCGACAAGGAAAGTGATATGCAACACGACAATTTTCGGCCCATCGTTAGCGGGGAGTGGTCATGAGTTATCAGCCGACTTACGAGGATGCTCTCTATCTGCTGAATGAAGAGTGGGAGGCGTTTGGTAACGCCGCTGACGGCACGTTGCGCTCACTTTATCGGTCACACCAAAATGGTGAGCCAATAGATGAGGTGGCTGTAGCAGACCGCGTTTATCAAGTCTATCTCGACAGTGGTGCAGAACCATTGACCGAAAGCCCTATTTCATCATCTAGCGATGGTTCTATGGAGAAGAGTGGCCCGGATACGGCATTTGCCGAACCTTGTGTTCAATGCCGACAGGATGATGGATGCTGTCTCAAAGCAGGAAGCGTTAGCGACAAAGAGGATAGTTCACGCAGGGTTGAATGGCCCGCTGTTGACGGAGCAATGACACTGCTCGTCGTCGCAAGGCCTCAAGGAAATGCTGTTACAGGCCAGTTAATGGCTAATGTAGAAGTCCTGTGGGAAGGTGAAACGAGTTGCCAAAACGGCCGCACGGACGATGTTCCCTGTATAGGGGCCTATGTAAACTCTGGTGGTGCTGGCGGACTTGGTGATGGGATACAAAAGCTTACCGATCAAAAGGTAGATGTTCCTATTATTTACAACCAGCCGACTCAGTTGGCGGGAAGCCTTAACGATTTTATTCCCTTCGATATCACACTGGGCTTTGTTGCCTTTGATGCGGTCATTGGCAACCGTATTTTGAGCGATCAAGGCGGAGAGGCCAACTTTCTACCGATGCAATGTTTGCCTGGCAAGGATATCAGCCACTCCCTGAAGGTCATTGCTTATCCTTACATGAAGTTAGAAGGTGACGTTACCTTGGCAGTAGAAACCGTCCTCATGACGAGTGAGGTGTCAGCGAAAGTATCCGCAACGGGGACGCTTTCGGGGCAGTACGGTCGGCATACACTGGAGTGGTCAAGAAGCGCCGAAGCCTCCGGTGGTGAACCCAAAAGCATCCCACGCCAAAACGATGCGCCTGGCCTCATCGGCATTATGGTCGACACCATACAGAAGATTAACCGCTACTTTTCTCTGGGGGCGCCCAGTGAAACGGTCGAGTACGATCGCTCCTCTATTGGCTCTGGCGTCATCATCAGTAAATCGTTGTCGTTTAAACCTTCGGGGTTCGAGTTAGTGCCGGAGCCAAACAGCCCAGATCTACAGCTTAATATCGGTAGTATGGAATCGGTTCTCAGCCTGGGAGTGACCGGCAGAATCGACTTGATTGAAGTGATTGCCTCAATTGCCCTAACCCCCGCAGGTGCCAATCGAATTCAGGACGCACGTGCTCGCATAAAAGCCGGCGAGAAAGTAAACGCGACTATCGAAGGTTATCTTCAGTTGAGTGCCACAGGATCGTTGCAGCATACCTTGGGCAAGGACGGTATGGTTTCCTACCGCATTCCGGCCTCTGGTGAGGGCATGGGATTTAACGCCCACGATGTAACCAGCGATTTCAGAGGAACATTGCAAATTCTCGGCCTGGCCGAAATAAAGCTCCATGTCGAAGGCAGTGTGTTTATGGTGAGAGCACAAGCGGGCGTGCGCGGTTCTATCCATACCTCTTGGATGTGGGAGGTAGAGAACAACGACGAAGGCCAGCGGATGAAACGCTATACCTTTGAAGGCGTTAGAGTCAGTGGGGAGGCTTACGCAGAAGTTTCGGTGGGCGGGCGGCGTGGTGGGGATGGATTGGGCTATAAGGAAGGTGGGAGCCTTGATTTAGTAAAGGGAGAAGAGAAAGAGAGTCTTTCAGAACAAGTGGACTCTTCGATTGCCGCTTCTAATACGAATGCAGCCAGAATGTCCAATTCAGCGCGAGAAAAAGCATCAGATACAGATAAAATAGCCGAGTTTGAAGGAGATGAAGGTGATGGAAAGACAATTTGGGAAGGGGAAGTTGGGTCGTGGGTGCCTTTTTAAAGGCTTTCGGAGTTGGGGCCTTTTTTTATGCTTATTTCTGTTTCAGGAGCTAGCCATGGCGCAGCCAATTGATCGCCAGTACTGGGTAAATATTCACACTCAAGGTGCAGCGTGGACGTTAAGAATTAATGATTTACATGTACAGTCTCATAGTACGACTGAGCAATACTCTATTTCATATCCTATTAGCGTTAATTTAAAAGAAGGCGCCAATACGGTTTCATTCATTTATGCGCCGATACTGGGAGATGACTCAACGGGAGAGTCAAAGCGTGACCCTGAAACGGGTGAGTTAATGCAGGGGCCTAAAGAAAGCTTTTGGGTCAACGTCACCATTGAGGCTATTAATACACAGACCCAAGCGAAGGAGGGGATTCATACGTTGCAGCTACGCTACGATATGGAGACGGGTGAGTTGATAGATTTTCCCAAAAACCCTGCCAACGTTATCGGCGAGACGACACATCAGAGCGAACACTTGCGTACTCGCGGGGAGTTTCAGGTGAACTCACCGGATCGCCTGGTAGTTAGTAATGGGGAGAGCATAGAAGCCGAACGTGTCGATATGAACTTCCGTTTGCTGGATACCATTCCCGATTTTCACTGGGTGAACGATGCCACGCCACTGCAAGATACCCCTCGGTTACGCCACGAGTTACGCCAAGCCTATGAACGTCTGCATCGCCTATTTGAAGAAGGTAATACAGACGCGATAGTATGCGAATTTGAGCCGGTTTGGGATCGGGCTGGTTTGCTGATGGCCGGAGGAAAGAGCGCCAAGGATTACATTGAATCACTGCCTGTTGGCTCACAACTAGTTGGACTGCATCAGGAGCCGAATGGCCCAGTTTTACAACCATTGGACATTGCAGATGATCCAGCAGACGATAGTTTAGAGTTTATGGGAGATGGGCGCCTTGTGCGTATTTTACCCAGTCCGATTTATTGGTCTTATCCCGGGAAGCCAGATAAAGAAGAAACAGCTATCCCTATGTTGTTTTATCGTACATCAGCAGGCGAGTGGCGTATTGCAACGGTGGCTTCATGAAGCCTGTTGCGCGCAAAGGTGACCTCCACAGTTGCCCCATCCCCGGTCACGGCACCACCGAAATCGTCTTCGGTTCGCCCTCTCACGTAGAGGGCCAGCCCGTGGCGCGGGTGGGGGATAAAACCGGCTGCGGCGCTACAATCATTCAGGGCTCGAGTAGCTCCCATCACGATGGCCGCCCAACAGCATATCTTGGCTGCAAGACGGATCATGGCGGTGAAATTGTCACCGCCTCGAGTAGTGCTAAGGTCGAGCCCTAAACCGCGTGTAGGACAGCTGCTGAGTCCGCGCTTCCCTAGGCAGGCGGCTACGGCAGTATCGCCATCCCCAGGATTGGCCACGAGGTCATCGTTTCCTTCCTGGAAGGCGACCCGGATCAGCCGTTGGCCACTGGGCGTACCTGTCACGCGGATAATCTTTCACCGTACCCATTTCCCGAGCATAAAACCCGTACTGGCATTAAAACGCAGACCCATCAGGGCAAAGGGTTTAACGAACTCTGTTTCGAAGACCAGGTGGGGGAAGAGTTCATCTACATGCATGCCCAGGAAAACATGGAGCTGCATGTTCTGAACTCCCGCCAGAGGCGGGTAGAGTTCGATGACATCGCGACCATTGGCAATAATTCCCGCTTGTTGGTCGCCAAGGACCGCATCGAAACCATTGACGGCAATCGCGATGTCACCGTGCACACCAACCACACTGAACAGATTGATGGAGAGCGCGGGTTAAAGGTTGGGGGTAGCTATCAAACCCGTGCCAATGGCGATATTACCTTCAAGGCGGACGGGGAGCTTATGGCGCGTGTCAAAGAGCAATGTCTGCTGGCCGCAGCATGTCAAAACCTCAAGAAGATCGCGCAGGCGCGTTGGCGCTGGCTTTTTTACGTCACCTGAGGGCTCATATGGCTTATCAGCGGGCGCGTGAAGAGGCAACCAAAACAATGGACCAGCTTCGTTCCGCGGTCGGCCTTGGGCGTTTTATCTGATGGATGATTGACGCGCTTTTTAGTGTAAAAAAAGCCAGCCTCAACGAGGCTGGCTAGCGGTTTTCAATGACTTCCCAGCCGTATTACTTCACTACCGGGCAACGCTCGCGGCGCAGTGACTTCATTAGTGTGTCATCGACGTCCAGGTGGCCTTGAACAATGCTGGCGGGTGTCAGCGCCAGCCATTGATTCAGTGAGACATCGCGGTAGTCGCCCTTGTTGAATACGTTGAGAACATACACTGGCTCGTCACCGATATTCTCAATGTAGTGCGCCAGGTTCTTCGGCACATAGCCGACGTCGCCGGGGCCGTAGTTAAAAGTACGCGCATTGCTGACAGCATTGAACACGGTCATGCGCGCCTGGCCAGACAGGTAGTACTGAATTTCATCAGCATCCGGGTGCCAGTGAATTTCTCGCATGCCGCCGGGCTCAAGCTTAATCATCAACATCGCCATGGTCGTGACGTCGAAACTTTTCGAATCGATGATTTTGGTCGCGCCGCCTTGCCATGTGTTTTCAGGAATATCGCCTCCCCGGAACACATATTTGCCTGTCATGTTACCAGCGCCGAGCTCTTCGCGAACCTGCTCAATGGGCGCTGGCTGTGGCTGACGGAAAATATACTTTTCAGACGGCGGGATGTTGTCGAAGGCACTTTCCGGAACACCGAAGTTCTTGGCCAGCACCTCTTTCGGCATATGTGCGAAGAGCTCTGTGACGAGCAGTGTCTCGTTTTCGGAGAAGTTACCGTCATTGAAGATCAGCACGAATTCGGTACCTTCTTCAAGACCCTGAATGGCATGTGGAACGCCTGCGGGGGCAAACCAGAGATCACCTGGCCCGAGATCTTCAACCAGCGTTTGACGGTTTTCGTCAACCAGGTAGAAACGCACGCGGCCTTCCGTTACATAGGCCCATTCGGCTTCTTTATGCCAATGGAGCTCACGAATAACACCAGGGCCAAGGCGCATATTAACGATAGCGAGTTCTTCCAAAGCCGGGCACTCGCGCAGCGTCACTTCCCGCGCCCAGCCGCCGTCTTCAAGACGGTTATGAGCCATGGCGAACGGAAACTTCAGGTTCGGGATCCCGGCATTGTCGGTTTCTGGAGGCAGGAAGATATCTGGGTTCATTTTATCCAGAACAACATTACGTGGGCCTGGGTCGTCAGCGCCCTGGGTTCCGCGAATGGGCTGAGGTACGTCTTTATCAGTCATGGCTTTGCTCCTGTATTTACTTACAACGTATTGGTCAATGTAGTTATTGTTACAGTTGAAGTGGATAACAGCCGGGTGATGCTATTCAGAAATTAAACGAACTCCTCACTCTCCTTCGCGCTATATAACCGTACGGCCAGAGCATCAAACTCCAGGTTCGATATGTCTGCTTTAGAAACGTTATCATTGAACTTTAAAGATAAAGTGGTGTGCTATTTTTCGGTGTTGGGTTCCGGATGATCAAATGAGCTATAGGAGTTATCCTTTGCTGGCAGCCAGAGAGCTTCTACAGCAATTCATCCGGGAGCAGGTTCATGGACATCAAGCTGCATAAGCAGGCGACCACGACACCGAAAATCCGTGCCGAGATCCAGGCAGCACCCGCCAGCATCACGGATAGCGAGTTGGCCCGTCAGTATGGCGTATCCGACTCGACCATACGCCGCTGGCGATACCGCGACGATGTCCATGACCGGCCGCATACACGCCACAACCTGCTGGCCACGCTCACTACCGAGCAGGAAGACGTGCTGATCGCCGCCCGCGAATTCCTTCGTCTCGGCCTGGATGACCTCCTCGTCGTGGCACGTGAGTTCCTGAATCCTCGGTTGTCACGCTCCGGCTTGCACCGCATGCTCAAGCGGCGTGAGGTGCCAACGCTGGCGAACCTGGCACGGCAGGATGCCGGCGATGACGCGAGACCTCGGCACAAGCCGTTCAAGGACTACGAGCCCGGGTACGTGCATATCGACATCAAGCACCTGCCCCAGATGCCTGACGAGCAGCAGAAACGCTACCTGTACGTGGCCATCGATCGGGCAACGCGCTGGGTGTATCTGGAAGTCAGACACAGCCAGTCCGCGAAGGATGCACGGGCGTTCATGAAGCGAGTGGAAGAGAAGAGCCCCTTCAAGATTCAGACAGTGCTGACCGACAACGGTAAGTCCTTCACGGATCGCTTCACAAGGGCCGGTGAACGTAAGCCTAGCGGCCGCCACCCGTTCGACCAGGAGTGCCAGGCCCATGGTATCGACCATCGCCTGATCAAGCCGGGAAGGCCGCAGACGAACGGTATGGTAGAACGGTTCAACGGCCGCATCAGCGACGTGCTGGCCACTCGACGGTATACCTCAGGCGAGGACCTGGAACAGACGCTAAAGCGGTACTGTTGGCTGTACAATCACCATATCCCGCAGAAGGCGCTGCATCATCAATCACCGATCGCGGCGATGAAGGAGTGGCAGGCCAAGCGACCTGAGTTATTTACCAAACGGGTTGTCAATCACGCGGGACCCGACACTTAGGCACCTGCAAGTCCACTGCCAACCATATCTAGCGGCTTAATAGTCTTGTCGAAGAGTTCGGCACTAACCTTGCCTGAAGCCAAGGCAGCATCACGCAGGCTTGTGCCGTCCGCGATTGCCTTTTCGGCTATGTGCGCTGCATTTTGATAACCGATCACGGGCGATAGAGCCGTTACTAGCATCACACTTCCTGCGACGTATTCTTTGATTTTCTTCTCGTTCAGTTCCGTGCCTTCCACAGAAAACTCACAAAATCTACCGCATCCATCGGCGATAATCCGGGCAGAATGCAAAAAGTTATTGATGATCACAGGCCGCATGGCGTTAAGTTCGAAGTTGCCTTGGCTGCCAGCGACGGAAACAGCTGTATCGTTGCCCATTACCTGGATAGCAATCATGACGATTGCTTCGCACTGGGTTGGATTAACCTTTCCAGGCATGATAGAAGAGCCAGGTTCGTTGGACGGCAAGGTGAGTTCGGCGAAGCCGCAACGCGGTCCAGAAGCCAGCCAGCGCATGTCGTTGGCAATCTTCATTAACGCTACTGCAAGCCCACGAAGTGCTGCATGTGCTCGGACCATTGCATCCAACGAGCCTTGTGCGGTGAACTTGTTAGGTGCTGTAATGAAAGGCTTGAAAGTCAGTTCGGCGATTTTTGCAGCAACGTCGACGGCAAAGCCTTTAGGCGCATTCAGGCCAGTGCCAACGGCCGTTCCACCGACAGCCAGCTCGTAGAGCCCCGAGCGGCTGGCCTCAATGTCAGCAATTGCTGCTCTAATCTGCCCGGCCCAACCGTGCCATTCCTGGCCAACCGTTAAAGGGACAGCATCTTCCAGGTGCGTACGTCCAATTTTTACTACGTCCATCCAGCGGTTGGCTTTGCTCTCAATCGTCTCCACAAGCTTTGTTACTTGGGGCAACAGTACCTCATCAATCGCGAATACTGAGGCGATGTGCATGGCGGTAGGAAATGTATCGTTTGACGACTGGCCCATATTGACGTCGTCGTTTGGAGCAACGGGTTGCTGAGAACCGATGCTACCGCCAAGAAGCTGAATTGCCCGGTTCGAAAGTACCTCATTAACATTCATGTTCGACTGAGTACCAGATCCTGTCTGCCAGACATACAGCGGGAAGTGGGCGTCGAGCTTACCGGTGATCGCCTCATCAGCGGCATGAATGATTGCGTCGCGCTTAGTGTCAGACAATCGACCAGCCGCCGCATTTACCATAGCGCATGCCTTTTTCACGTATCCATAGGCGTGATATACCTCTTTTGGCATTAAATCATCACCAATATTAAAGTGAATCAGCGAGCGCTGAGTCTGGGCACCCCAGTAACGATCCGCCGGCACGTCGACACTTCCCATAGAATCGAATTCAGAACGTGTGCCGTCGGCCTCAATGCCAATGGGGAGATCACGTAAGGCATCTGCTTGATTATTCGTCGTCATAGCTTATTATCCTGTATACAAAGATATAAAAGCGTAGCTGTCGTTGGAATGGGGGGAGACGCTGATGGCGTCATTGAAATATCGTCAGCGACAATGAACTGACAGCCTGCCCCCTATGTGAAGGTAGACTGTCAGTTCGCACTACTTTAATCAGCTTCCACAGGGTTATAGACTGGCCACCACTGAGCCTCACGTACGGCTTCCACAGGGTCCGAAAGATCCTTGGCGCGCACCAGCCCTTGACTCTGAGCAACCCGAATTACTTCCACAGCGACTGCACTGGATGTGGTGCGCAGCTCTGCATTCGATGGTAGAAGCGAAGCGCCGGGCTTATCTTCAGGACCTTGGCCCGCGACCGCTTGCGCGGCAGCAAAAATCATTTCATCCGTAATCTTGGCCACGCGTCCAACAATGACGCCAAAGCCCAACCCAGGATAGAGAGCTGCATTATTAGCCTGGCCAATGACATAGTTGACACCCTTGTACTGCACGTCATCGAAGGGAGCGCCGGTGGCGACAAGTACCTTGCCGTCTGTCCACTCTATGAGATGAGCAGGAGTTGCTTCATGCAGTAAGGTGGGATTAGAAAGCGGAAAGATGATGGGCCTCTCAACATTGGACGCCATGTCACGGACGATGCTTTCGGTAAATCGGCCTGGGGTCGTCGACGTTCCAATAAGGATAGTTGGCTTCACTTCGGAGACTACCGCCGCAAGGTCGATAATTCCGCTAGCGGCAGCGCGTGCTGCGCGTAGAGCCTCCATTGCAGGCCAGCGACTTTCGTCGGCCGGAATTGGCTCACAGGGTGTGCGTTTCCAATTAGTGACTTCATCAAGGGGCCGCGCATATGGACGCTGGAAATCAAGTAGGCCGTCCGTCATGTCGTCAGTAAGCAAGCCAGGAAGGTCCACCAACCAAATTTTACGAGTCGCCTCTTCTTTAGATACTCCGTGGCGAACCATTTGGTCCCGAATCTGATCTGCAATGCCGCACCCTGCTGTACCAGACCCTACGACTACAACGCGTTGTTCATTCCAGGGGTTTCCTGTGCGTTCTACCGCGTTTAGTAGACCTGCGAGTACGATTGCGCCCGTACCCTGCATGTCATCATTGAACGTTGGCAGCTTATCTCGATGACGCGCCAGAATGCGGCGTGCATTGGTGGAACCGAAGTCTTCCCAGTGCAACATTGCTTTAGGGAACAACTTATGCGCTGCGGCCGCATAGGCGTCCACAAAATCATCATACTGCTTGCCTCGTATACGACCATGGCGGTACCCAACATACTGGGGGGCATTCAACAATTTCTCATTGTCAGTCCCTACATCCAGTATCACCGGCACCACTCGGTGCGGATCTACGCCAGCAGCTGCAGTGTAAACAGCCAACTTACCAATAGAAATATCGATGCCGTTGGCCCCCCAATCACCGATACCAAGGATTTCCTCGGCATCAGATGCCACAAGCAAATCAATGTCATTCGCGCCTGCACCGAAGGCCGCAAGTTTCTCCTCGATTTTTTCTGGCTCATTGATTGAAAGGAAGATCCCACGTGGCCGGTGCATGATCTCACTAAAGTTCTCAATTGCCTCACCAACGATAGGGTCATAGACGATGGGAAGCATTTCCATCATATGACGTTGAAGGAGAGCATAAAATATTGTCACGTTGTCATCATGGAGATCCCACATATATATATGTTTTGCGAGATCAGTAGGTGCCGCGCTATAGGCCGCATAAGCGCGGATGAGTTGCGGTTCAAGTTCAGTAGTAATAATTGGGGGAAGCAGCCCGTTAAGACCAAGTGCGTCACGCTCACTCTGACTAAACGATGTTCCCTTATTTAAAGATGGGTCGCGAAGTACTGCGTACCCACGTGCTGCTGTTGTAATGCGCGTGCGACCAGAGCTATCTTTCGATATGTTGGCTTGCCTGCTAAACATTATAACTCTCCGTTTAATCGTTGCGACCCATCGTCGCTTTTTTCGCCAAAAGCCTGTAGTACAGGCGTTATTAGTTACCCATTATCTGATCTTGATAGTTCTTGTGATAGTTCTTGTAATGGTTGTTGCTCATGAATAACTTCTTTTTAAACTGCTTAAGGGGTCATTAATGATGCTTATCAATGTAGATTGGCTTATGAAAAAAAAACAATATAAAAGTTAGGATGATTTGACGCTTTTTATGGATAGGTATGAGAGAAACAAATAAGCCTTTAATATTAATATTGTTTTATAAAAAATATTGCTTATTTATTTTTAAAGTGATGGATGCAGCTTCTAAGTGAGCAACAAAACAGTCATCATGGAGTGGGTGGCGGAGCCCCGTGGTGCTTCGCCATCAGTTCGCTCATCATCTCAACACTGGAAGCGGCTCAGCCGGACTTATACCGCCGTGGTCTTTTATTACTGGCACCGGTTAAAAGCCGTCCGCGCTTGGGCGAGGCGTTGGATGCGAGTGGTAAGGCATTGCGCTATTGGCTAGGCGGTCAGGTAGTCGCTATGACGGTAACGGGCGTACTGGTGGGTATCAGCATGTGGCTGCTGGGCGTGCCAGCGCCATTAGGGCTGGGACTAGTTGCCGGTCTTCTGGACTTTGTACCGTTGGTCGGCCCCATTGCCGCCGCTATTCCTGCCCTGCTGTTGGCGTATACGGTCAGCCCTGAGACGGCGCTCTTCGTACTGATGGCTTACGTTATTATTCAGCAGATTGAAGGTAATATTTTGCAGCCTTTGGTGCAGCAGCGTGCCGTCAGCCTGCCACCGGCGCTATTGTTGTTTGCGCTCCTTGCAAGCAGCACGTTGTTTGGCTTACCTGGCGTTATTTTGGCCGCACCCTTGGCGGTTGTTTTATTCGTAATGGTGAATCGTCTCTATGTGGCGCATGAAGACGACGATAAAAAGAGCCGTAATTCTTCGTTAGCCCTGTAACGATTAGCCATAAATGATTTACCCCCTGTTGGCTGGGCGGTAAGCTTATAACGATTATCCACATCGACCAGAGCGCCTGTCTATCCACGGGCGCTTTTGGCGTTACCTATAGGTGAATTTATGTCGACGACGGCTGCCGCGACTCCGGCCAGTTATCGGGTACCACTACTGGCGACTGCGGCGATTGTATTAGGAGCGCTAATGATTGGCGTCATATTTGGCGCTAATACCGGTTTGCTAATGATTGTAGGCGGTCTGCTGGGCATGGTGTTGTATCACGCTGCCTTTGGGTTTACCTCTGCCTGGCGCGTGTTTATTACCGAGCGCCGCGGCCGCGGGCTGCGTGCGCAAATGGTGATGCTGGCCATTGCCGTGGTGCTGTTTTTCCCAGCGCTGGGTGCCGGTACATTGTTTGGTACGCCGGTGAGTGGTTTTGTCTCCCCTATCGGCATTTCCGTGCTGGTGGGCGCGTTTCTTTTCGGGATTGGTATGCAGTTGGGCGGCGGGTGCGCTTCAGGCACGCTGTTTACGGCGGGTGGCGGTAATGCCCGTATGTTGATTACGCTTGTCTTCTTTATCATCGGTTCGGTAATTGGCTCGGCGCATTTTGCGTGGTGGCAGCGTTTGCCAGCGTTTGAGCCGATATCGTTGATTGATGTTGCAGGTACGACGGGCGGTATCGCCATCAGCCTGGTACTGTTTGTGGCGATTGCGGTGTTTACGCTCGTGATGGAAAAGCGTCGTCATGGCCAACTTGAACAGGTACCCATGGTTGAGAAACCCGCTACTCTGCGTTGGTTAAGTGGGCCTTGGCCGTTATTGGCGGGTGCCGTGGTCTTGGCGCTGCTGAATTTCGCAACGCTTGCGCTAGCTGGTCGCCCATGGGGCATTACGTCGGCCTTCGCGCTTTGGGGGGCCAAGGTATATGAATTGTTCGGCGGTAGCGTAACGGGTTGGGGATATTGGCAGGCGCCAGGTAATGCGGCAGCGCTTGAAGCTAGCGTGTGGAGTGATATGACGACGGTCATGAACGTCGGTATTATGTTGGGCGCTTTAATGGCTGCACATTTGGCCGGTCGGTTTGCGCCTAATTTTAGAATCCCTCTGCGCTCGGTGGTGGCTGCGGTAATTGGTGGCTTAATGCTGGGTTATGGCGCGCGCCTGGCGTTTGGTTGCAACATCGGTGCTTACTTCAGTGGTATCGCCTCGGGTAGCTTGCACGGTTGGGTGTGGTTGGTGGCTGCCTTTGCGGGCAATATTGTCGGTGTGAAGCTGCGTCCGTTGTTCTTTACCGGTGAAGTAGGGCGCCAGCCAACGGCAAAAACCTGCTAATTATAACGTATTGATTTTCAGCTGCCCCGGCAAATGTCGGGGCATTTTTTTGGCTAGAGAAGTATGACTGTGCCACCTTTGTCGTAGTGACATGGTACATTATGTCGATAAACCGTAAACGCTTGAAATTGCTGCGATGCAGCGGTAATGGAAAAGAAGAGAGCCCCTATGACGACGAGTAAGCGCCCCTTATATATTCCTTACGCCGGTCCTTCCTTACTTGAAATGCCGCTATTGAACAAAGGCAGCGCGTTTACTCAAGAGGAGCGTTTGGCGTTTAACTTGATTGGTTTGCTGCCGCAAAATGTCGAAACCATTGATGATCAGCTAGAGCGCGCTTATCGGCAGTACCAGCAGTGCAATAGCGATCTTGAGCGCCATATTTATTTGCGCGCCATTCAAGACGACAACGAAACGCTCTACTTCCGCTTGGTATCTGAGCATCTTGAAGAGATGCTGCCGATCATCTATACGCCAACCGTTGGCCAGGCATGTCAGGAATTTTCCAATATTTATCGCAATCACCGGGGCTTGTTTATCGGCTACCAGGACCGCGATCATCTGGACGATATTCTGCGCAGCGCCACTAAGGATAACGTTAAAGTTATCGTAGTCACTGACGGCGAACGTATTTTGGGGCTGGGTGACCAGGGGATCGGTGGTATGGGGATTCCCATTGGTAAGCTGGCGCTTTATACCGCCTGTGGCGGTATTAGTCCGGCCCATACGCTACCCATCGTGATTGATGTGGGCACTAATAATCAGGCGCTGCTGGATGATCCCATGTACATGGGCTGGCGCCATAAACGCGTGGGCCAGGAAGAGTACAACGCCTTTATGGCAGCGTTCATCTCAGCGCTGAAGCGCCGCTGGCCGAATGTTTTGCTGCAGTTTGAAGATTTTGCCCAAGCCAACGCCGTACCGCTGCTTGAGCGCTATCGCAACGAGTTGTGCTGCTTTAACGATGATGTTCAGGGCACGGCATCCGTTGTTGTGGGAACGCTCATGGCAGCCTGTCAGGCGCGTGAAGAAAGCATTGCCCAGCAACGCGTGGTGTTCGTTGGCGGTGGTTCAGCCGGTTGTGGTATCGCCGAGCAGGTCGTGGTGGCCATGGAGGCCGAAGGTCTCTCCGAACATGAAGCGCGTGCGCGTATTTTTGTTGTCGACCGCGAAGGCTTGATGACGACGGATCAAGAGTGGCAGCGCGATTTTCAGCGTCGTTTGGCCCACGATCCTGCGCTGGTCGCGGATTGGAATGGCCAAGGGTTGGAAGAAACCATTGCCCAGATGAAGCCGACTATTCTGGTCGGTGTTTGCGGTCAGCGTGGGATATTCACCGAGCAAGTGGTTAAAACCATGCATGCAGGCTGCGAGCACCCGGTGATTATGCCGCTCTCTAATCCAACGTCTCAGGCAGAAGCTGTTCCTGACGATGTGATCCGCTGGACCGACGGCCAAGCACTGGTCGCCACCGGTAGTCCGTTTACTCCTGTGGTATATAACGGGCGCACATACCCCATTGCCCAGTGCAACAACGCGTATATCTTCCCGGGCATCGGGTTGGGCGTCATTGCTTCGAATGCAAATCGGGTGACCGATGAGATGTTGATGAGCGCGTCTCGTGCGCTGGCGCGTGAAGCACCCATCGTTAAAGAGGGTAAAGGTGCGCTGTTACCGCCGCTTTCGCGTATTCGTGAAATCAGCCAGTCGATTGCCTTTGAAGTAGCCGCCACTGCTCAGCATAACGGCGTTGCGCTAACGACCAGCGGCACCAAACTGCGCGAAGACATCGAGAAAGCAAGCTGGTCACCTGAGTATCGTACCTATCGCCGCCGCGCCGTTTAAACGAGCGCTCATAAAAAACCCCCACCGAGGTGGGGGCATACAAGCATTGGTAGGTATTACTTATGCGGCGCCGATCATTTTGCGCAGCACGTAGTGAAGGATACCACCATGACGGTAGTAAGCCAGCTCATTGACCGTATCAATTCGACACTTGGCATCAACGGTATGCTCTTTTTCACCGGTTTTAATCACTACCTGCACCGTTTTGCCGGGGCTTAAATCACTTAGTCCCGCAATGGATATCTCTTCATCGCCGGTTAATCCCAGCGTTTCGCGGGTTTCACCTTCCGGGAACTGCAGCGGCACCACGCCCATGCCGATCAGGTTGGAGCGGTGAATACGCTCAAAGGATTCCGCGAGAACCGCGCGAACGCCTAGCAAGCGTGTACCTTTGGCTGCCCAGTCACGCGAAGAGCCGGTGCCATACTCTTTACCAGCAATAACGACCAGCGGTGTGCCAGCCTCCTGGTATTTCATGGCGGCATCGTAAATCGCCATTTGCTCGCCACTGGGAACATAGCGCGTTTCGCCGCCGACCACGCCGTCCAGCATCTCGTTTTTGATACGTACGTTGGCAAAGGTGCCGCGCATCATGACCTCATGATTCCCCCGGCGCGAGCCGTAGGAGTTAAAGTCGACCGGCTTAACGCCATGTTCTTGCAGGTAGCGGCCTGCGGGGCTATCCGGTTTGATCGCGCCTGCGGGGGAAATATGGTCAGTGGTCACCGAGTCGCCCAACATGGCCAGAACGCGGGCATTGCTGACGTCCTCGATCGCATCTGGTTCGCGTCCCATGCCTTCAAAGAAGGGTGGGTGCTGGATGTAAGTAGATTCGGGCCATTGGTAGACCTGACTTTCAGGAACGTCAATTGCCTGCCAGGTTTCATCGCCTTTAAATACCTCACCGTACTCTTTACGGAACATATCGGTATTTACTTTCTCGACGGCCTCGGCAATTTCGGCTTGAGAGGGCCAGATATCCTTTAGATAAACCGGGTTGCCGTCACTGTCCTGGCCGAGTGGCTCCTGGGTTAAATCACGCTGTACATTGCCCGCCAGCGCATAAGCGACGACCAAGGGGGGAGAGGCAAGCCAGTTGGTTTTGACCAGCGGATGAACACGGCCTTCAAAGTTACGGTTGCCTGAAAGGACCGAGGCAACGGTTAAATCTCCCTGGTTTACCGCTTTCTCAATCGCTTCAGGCAGTGGGCCTGAGTTGCCGATGCATGTCGTGCAGCCATAACCCACCAGGTTAAAGCCCAGCGCATTCAAATCCTCGTTCAAGTTGGCCGCGGCCAGGTAGTCGGTGACGACCTTGGAGCCAGGCGCCAGCGAGGTTTTCACCCAGGGCTTGGTGGTTAGGCCTTTTTCACGCGCTTTGCGCGCCAGCAGGCCTGCAGCCATCATCACGCTGGGGTTGGACGTATTGGTGCATGAGGTGATGGCAGCAATGACCACCGCGCCTGGGTCCAGGCTGAAATCCTGGTCGTCAATGGTGACTTTCTGGCTGGAGGCGTGCTTGAAGTCCCCCTCAAGGCTGCGCTCAATGCCCACGGCTGTCTGGCCGCCTTCTGAGTCGAACTTGCCTTTTTCCGCGTTGGGCTGTGCCTTGGCATCCTCCTGCATGACTTTATTAAAGGCGGCGGCCATGTCTTTTAAGGCAACGCGATCCTGCGGGCGTTTAGGGCCAGCGAGACTGGCTTCCACTTCGGTCATATCAAGGTGCAGGGCATCAGTGAACACCGGCTCATCGCCCGGCTCACGCCATAAGCCCTGCATTTTGCTATAGGCTTCTACTAGCGCAATCTGGTCATCTTCGCGCCCGGTTAAGCGCATATAGTTTAGCGTTTCGTCATCGACCGGGAAGAAGCCGCAGGTAGCGCCGTATTCCGGGGCCATATTGGCAATGGTGGCGCGGTCAGCAAGCGGCAGGTCTTTTAGGCCATCGCCGTAGAATTCGACAAACTTACCCACAACCCCTTTTTTGCGCAGCATCTCCGTCACAGTGAGCACCAGGTCGGTGGCGGTAATGCCTTCTCGCAGTTTGCCGGTCAGTTTGAAGCCGATAACTTCTGGAATCAGCATGGAGACTGGCTGGCCGAGCATGGCCGCTTCCGCCTCAATACCGCCCACGCCCCAGCCTAGCACGCCCAGGCCGTTGATCATGGTGGTGTGGGAATCGGTGCCCACGAGGGTATCCGGGTAGGCAAATGTGGTGCCGTCCTCTTCCTTGGTCCACACGCTTCGGCCCAGGTACTCAAGGTTTACCTGATGGCAAATGCCGGTGCCGGGCGGCACCACGCTGAAGTTATTAAAGGCCTGTTGGCCCCAGCGCAGAAACTCATAACGCTCACGGTTGCGCTGCATTTCAATTTCGACGTTCTCTTCAAACGCTGTCGCGTTACCAAACTTGTCGACCATGACCGAGTGGTCAATCACCAGGTCAACCGGAGAAAGAGGATTGATGCGGGCCGGGTCTTCACCCAGTTTTTCTACCGCTGCGCGCATGGAGGCCAAATCGACCACGCCGGGTACGCCGGTAAAATCCTGCATTAATACGCGCGCCGGGCGATAGCCGATTTCACGACTGGATTTGCCCTCTTTCTGCCAATCGACAAGGGCTTGCATATCGTCTTTTTCAACGCTTTCATCGTCGGCAAAGCGCAGTTGGTTTTCGAGTAAAATTTTGAGCGATTTGGGGAGTCGGTCAATGTTGCCAAGCGCATCGGCCGCCTTGGGAAGGCTGTAGTAGCGGTACTGCTTGCTACCTACTTCCAACGTTTGAAGCGTATCGGGTGTATTGCTCATGCCTTTCTCCTCTCATTGCGTTGCACGGTATGTCACGCCGCGAAACGGTCACAGTCTTCCTTTTTAGTATGGCTTACATAGTAGTAGGACATGGGTGTTTATAAAGGTTGATTCAAGGTGTCTTCGCCTAATAGTCAATACTTAACCTTGCAATAGCTTGTACTTGGCACCATTTCAGGCAAACTCTTTGCGACTTTATCAGCTAGACATTTACAAGGTGGTGTCATGGAAACGCGTCATGAACGTTTGATTATTCTTGGGTCCGGCCCGGCAGGTTATACAGCGGCCGTGTATGCAGCACGGGCTAACTTAAAGCCTTTGCTGATCACCGGAATGCAAGCGGGTGGCCAGTTAACCACCACGACAGACGTTGATAATTGGCCAGGCGATGCCCAAGGGGTACAAGGCCCTGAGCTGATGGAGCGGATGAAAGCGCACGCCGAGCGCTTTAATACCGAGGTGCTGTTCGATCATATCAATGAAGTCAGCCTTGATGAAAAGCCGTTCATCCTCAAGGGTGACAGCGGTATTTACACCTGTGACGCGCTGATTGTGGCCACGGGCGCCAGTGCTCGCTATATCGGGCTACCGTCTGAGCAGCAGTTTATGGGCCAAGGTGTTTCAGCATGTGCCACCTGCGACGGGTTCTTCTACCGTAACCAGGAAGTCATTGTAGTGGGCGGCGGCAATACGGCCGTGGAAGAGGCGCTGTATCTCTCTAATATTGCGTCGAAAGTTACTCTGGTACATCGCCGCGACTCCCTTCGCGCGGAAAAGATCCTGCAAGACAAGCTGTTTGAAAAAGTCGAAGCAGGCACTATTGCGCTGGAGTGGTTCCAGGAAGTTGATGAAGTACTGGGCGACAACACTGGCGTTACCGGCGTACGGTTGAAATCAACACGGGATGGCACGGTAAAAGAAATCCAGGCGCCAGGCCTCTTTATTGCCATCGGGCATCACCCCAACACCGGGATGTTTGAAGGCCAACTGGTCATGAACGGCGGCTATATCAAGGTGAATTCAGGGCTTGAAGGAAATGCTACCGCCACCAGCGCGCCGGGTGTGTTCGCGTGTGGCGATGTGATGGATCACATCTATCGTCAGGCCATTACTTCGGCGGGCAGTGGCTGTATGGCCGCGCTGGATGCCGAGCGTTATCTGGACGGTATCGCCTAATTAAGCTGCTCAAGAAGGGAAAGCCGCCTGCCGCTAACAGCTGGCAGGCGGCTCTGCAATACGAGCCCGGCCAAGCGTACTGAGTACCAGGCTTGCTCCCTCAGTGCTGCTGTGTGTGCTGGCAGGGCAGATGGAGAACGTACTGTTAAACCCCGTGGCATGCCCGAGCGGGGTGTATTTGATCCGCGCATGACCGTTCTTGCTAACGTTAACGCCGTTGGTGGATGGAAACACCCGGATTATCTCGTCTTTATGGATGCCTCGGGTCTTGTCGGCGCTAACCACCATCAGTTCATTCCCCCAGTCACGCGCACAAGCGCTGCGGTCAGCCGTCGCGGGGCACAAGGTAATATCGCGGTGCTGAGTAATGGCGGTACTGCGGGCTAACGTGAGTGCGGTTTGTAATCGGTTCACTTCGCTGGTAACTGCAGTACGCTCACTCAGTGATTGAAGGCCGGGTATGCCCCAAGCCGCCAATATGCCTGCCAGAATCAGCACAATCAGCAGCTCAATGAGCGTAAACCCTTGAAGGTAGGTTGGATATTCGCTGTGCTTGTGCGTCATGCAGTCTTCCCTGTGACTTGACCTGCTCGGCCTCCTCGCTATGCTCACTGTCCGTATCCGGCCTGGGCCGGTCATCAAGTAAGCCAGAGTAGGCAATGCCTGTGAGCGATTTTCTAATTATTGGCGGCGGTGTGATCGGCATGCTGACCGCGTTGCAGTTAGCGGATGCCGGTCAACACGTCACTCTTGTTGAGCGCGGCATGTGTGGCAAAGAGGCCTCCTGGGCGGGTGGTGGCATTGTATCACCGCTCTATCCGTGGCGTTACGCACCGCCCATTTCGCAACTTTCTCGCTGGTCGGAAGGAGTTTACCCAACGCTTGCGCTACGTTTGCTGGAAGAAACCGGCATTGACCCTGAGTACCGTCAAAAGGGGTTGCTCTATTTAAATGTCGATGATGACGATAAAGCACTGCAGTGGGCGCGTCAGCTAGGCAAACCGCTGGTGCAGATTAACGCTGATTTCGTGCAACAAAAAGAACCCGATGTTGCCATTGCCCATGAAAATGCCTTGTGGATGCCAACCCTTGGCAGTGTGCGAAACCCACGGCTTGGCCAGGCGCTGCGCGCTAAATTACTCGCCATGCCCAATGTAACGCTACAGGAGCAGTGCGAGGTGCATGGCGTGATACGCCGTGGTGGCCAGGTGGTGGGTGTTAACACCTCGCAAGGCGTGGTGGAGGCGGGGCGGTTGGTCGTGTGTGGTGGTGCCTGGAGTGCAGGGCTTTTGGCTACGCTTGACGTGGCGTTACCCGTACGCCCAGTGAAAGGCCAGATGATCGCCTACCAGGCACCTGCCGGGCTTGTGCAGCGGGTCGTCTTGAAAGATGGTCGCTATGTAATTCCGCGTAGCGACGGTCTGCTGCTTGTCGGCTCCACCCTGGAAGACACCGGGTTTGATAAAGCTACCGATGAGGAGGCGCTGGCCTCGTTAAAGCAGAGCGCTGAGCGTATTGTTCCCTCGCTGGCGGACTGCCCGGTTGCTTATCACTGGGCAGGCCTGCGCCCCGGCTCACCCGATGGCATCCCGTTTATTGGCGCACTTCCAGAGCAGCCCAACGTCTACGTAAACGCCGGGCATTACCGCAATGGGCTCGTACTGGCGCCTGCTTCTACCCACTTGCTGGTGGACCAGCTGCTTGATCGGATGCCGTTGATTGACCCTACGCCCTACTTGCCGACGCAAGCACGGTTAAAGGGTTAAGCGCCGTCGTTTTTATCCTGTTGTTCTTGAAGATAACGGTCGCGATGGGCGCTGCAGCAGAACCACTGTTCGTGGTCGCGCAGTGCCTCGCTTTCCGGTACATGGACCTCACACCAGCGGCAGCGCACCATTTGGCCGCCTTCGTGGCGGTTCAAGGCATTGCGCTTTGCGTCGCGGTCGAGCTTGTGCTGCCGATACATGCCGTAAAGCTTTAGGCCTGCGTAAAACAGTACGGCGAAAATTATCAAGCGAATAATCAAAAGGTTCATCCTTGCCAGTCCTCCTAAACGGAGCCGAAAACGATCAATGCGCATGCGGGCTTTGCCAGCAGGCAGTCCTTGCGGGACAATGCATTGACGCAGGTAATAATGTTCCAAGGATTCTCAAGAGATTTTAACGCCCATGCAAGATTTAACGCTGGTAATGGCCCAACTCGATCCGCTTGTCGGGGATATTCCCGGTAATGCGGCGCGCGCTATTGAAGCCGTGCGCGAAGCGCGCATTGAGCATGGGGCAGATATTGTTATCTTCCCTGAGCTGTTTTTGTCCGGTTACCCACCGGAAGATTTATTGCTGCGCCCCTCTATGGAAGCACGGTTGCGCGAAGCGCGGGCCAAAATGGCAGAAAAGGTCGCCCGCGACGTGTTGGTGATTATTGGTTATCCGGGGACCCGTGAAGGCAAGTGCTATAACATGGCGGGCGTGCTGTATAACGGCCAGTGGGAGGCCGAATACGCCAAGCAAGCGCTACCCAATTACCAGGTTTTCGATGAGCAGCGCTACTTTACCCCAGGCACAGAGCCGTTGGTGTATGAGCATAAGGGGGCCAAGCTCGGGCTTTTAATTTGTGAGGACCTGTGGGAAGGCGCGCCTGCACGGGCTGCCACCGCCGCCGGGGCGGAAGTGCTGATTAGCCTGAACGCCTCCCCTTATCATCAGGATAAACCAGACGAACGGCTCCGCTTGCTGGAGCTGCGCGCGCAAGATGTAAGCCGCCCGATTGTGTATGTGAATACCATTGGTGGCCAGGATGAGCTGGTGTTCGACGGCGGTTCCAGCTGTGTGGATGCACAGGGCCAGCTAAAAGTGCTTGCTCCGTATTGGCAGGCAGGCTTAATGCCGGTGCAACTGCTGCAAACCAGCGCCTCTACCTGGGAGCCGCAGTCAGGTGAAATTGAGCCGGATGCTGAGCCAGAAGAGAGCCTGTACTGCGCGCTGGTAACGGGGCTGCGTGATTACGTCAATAAAAGTGGCTTTGAAGGCGTGGTGCTGGGTCTTTCCGGTGGAATCGACTCGGCGCTGTCCTTGGCGATTGCGGTAGACGCACTAGGCCCGCAGCGCGTTCAGGCAGTGATGATGCCGTACCACTACACTGCGGATATCTCCCGGCAGGATGCTGCCCTTCAGGCAGAAATGCTTGGCGTGCATTACGACATTTTGCCTATCGAGTCCATGGTCGATGCCTTTATGGCGACGCTTTCGGAAAGCTTTACGGGCACTGAACGTGATACCACCGAAGAGAACCTTCAGTCGCGCTGTCGGGGCGTACTGCTGATGGCACTTTCCAATAAGAAAGGCCTGATGGTACTGACCACCGGCAACAAAAGTGAAATGGCGGTGGGCTATGCCACGCTGTATGGCGACATGGTGGGTGGCTATAACGCCATCAAGGATGTCTATAAAACCTGGGTATACCGCCTGGCCCGCTGGCGTAATACGCAGTCTCCTGCTATTCCTGAGCGCGTCATTGAGCGTCCGCCCAGCGCAGAGCTTGCGCCTGACCAGCAGGATAGCGATTCGCTACCGGATTACGATGTGTTGGACGCTATCCTCATGTGCTATATCGAAGGTGATATGAGTGCTGAAGCGATCATCGCAGCGGGTTATGACCATGAAGATGTCTATCAAGTGGTCAAGCTGGTAGACCGTTGTGAGTATAAACGTCGCCAGGCCCCGGTGGGCGTGCGCGTTACATCGCGCGGCTTTGGACGTGATCGCCGTTACCCGATTGTTAACGGTTGGCAGCCGGGCGATTAACAGGTATTAGCGTAACGCCAACTAAAAAACCACGCCGAGGCGTGGTTTTTTTGGGAGGGTAAACCGTACTGTCATCAGTCCATTGCGTTCATTTTAGTGCTTGGGTACAAAGCGGTCGCCTTGAAGTTGCTCGTGGTCGGGAGCATTTTCACGCAGTACGATGATGACTTCTTGAGCGCGATCGTTCATGCCCAAACCCTGATAACCCTCGATCATAACGGCCAGTGCGTCGCGGGTGGCACTGGATTCGGGGTAGTTTTCGATCACCCAACGCCCACGCTCGACAGCGGCCAGGTAAGCCCCACGGCGCAGGTAATAGTCAGCAACATGCAGTTCATGCTGGGCCAGCAAGTCGCGCAAATAAATAATGCGCTGCTGCGCATCCGGGGCGTATTCACTTTGCGGGTAGCGCTGGATCAGTTCACGGAAGTCGTTATACGCATCACGCGAGGCGCCTATGTCGCGCTTGGAAATATCAATTAAACGAAGGCGCTCAAGGCTGAAACGACCCGCCTGCCAGGCAGAAAGTCCGCGCAGGTAGTAGGCATAATCAACCTGCGGGTGGTCGGGGTGCAGGCGAATAAACCGACTGGCGGCGGCGCGTGCTTCTTCCCAGTCACCGTTTTCATAGTAGGCGTACACCAGCTCTAATTGCGCCTGTTCAGCATGGGGGCCGAAAGGATAGCGTGTATCCAACGCTTCCAGCCGCTCAATCGCAATGGGGTAGCGGTTGCTATCCAGCGCGGTGCGAGCAAGTTCGTAGAGCTCACGCTCTTGCACTCCGGAAAACTCATCTTCTTCTTCCGGGGTCGTGTCATTACTGGCGCAGCCTGCCAATAAGGCAAGACTTAAAGCAAGGGCACCAAAGCGGTTGGCAGCAGAAAAAACGCGCATCATCATCCTCGTTGCAAACAAGCCTCAATCACCGAAAAGCGACGATGGCCATAAGTAGAAATGGTAGAATAGGTCGCAGTAAGCCCACTATAAATCACCTCGACGCAAAACGCAGGCTTAGTGGCGTTTTGTCGAGTGTTGTCAAAGGAAATAACGTCATGCCCCGGATAGTTGAAGCCATGCAGCGCGTGCCCGCAACACTTGCAGGTGCACGGTTGGATCAAGCAGCGGCGGAGTTATTCAGCGATTACTCACGCGAGCGCCTGAAAGCATGGATCAACGCGGGTGAGCTAACCATCGATGGCGCCCAGGCCAAGCCGAAAGCGAAGCTGCACGGTGATGAAATGCTAGTGTTAAAGGCCACCATTGAAGAAGATCTACGTTTTGAAGCGCAGGACATACCGCTGAGCATTGTCTATGAAGATGATGCCGTGATGGTGATCAACAAACCCACCAATATGGTGGTGCATCCTGCGGCGGGCAATCGTGATGGCACTTTGCTCAACGCGCTGCTTTATCATCACCCGGCACTTGCTGAAGTGCCTCGCGCGGGGATTGTTCACCGCTTGGATAAAGATACCACTGGCTTGATGATGGTGGCTAAAACCATTCAAGCGCAAACGGCCCTGGTTGAGCAACTGCAGGCACGCAGCGTATCACGCCAGTATGACGCGGTGGTGATCGGTAAGCCCGTGGCAGGCAGCACCATTGATGCGCCTATTGGCCGCCATCCTAAAGACCGTAAACGCCAGGCTGTCACCACCGCTGGTAAACCTGCCGTGACCCACTTTCGCGTTGTGGAGCGTTTTCGTGCGCATACGCACGTTCGCTGTAAGCTGGAAACCGGGCGCACGCATCAGATACGCGTGCATATGTCCCATGCCCGTTACCCATTGATTGGCGACCCGCTCTATAGCGGACGTGCCAAGCTGCCACCTGGTGCTGCCGGACCGCTTAAGGAGATCCTGCGTGAGTTCCCGCGCCAGGCGCTGCATGCCCGCGAGCTAAGCTTTGTGCACCCGGTGAGTGGTGAAACACTGACTTTTTACGCCGATTTGCCCGATGATCTACTAATGTTGTTGGACTACCTGCGCGAAGACAGTGAGACCATGCAATGAGTGATGCCATCGATTTACGGCCAACGCTACTAATACCGGATTGGCCTGCGCCTGATAATGTGCAGGCCTTTGTGAGCACCCGGGAAACGGGCCCTAGCCAGGAAGCGTTTGCCGCGTTCAACCCCGCCTCTCACGTCGGTGATAACCCTGAGCATGTGGCGCTTTGCCGCCGCTTGATGCAAAAAGAGATTGGCGATGAGCGCCCGCTGCTATGGCTAAATCAAACGCATGGCGCGCGCGTTCAGCAGGGCTACCAGGCCGACGTGCCAGAGGCCGATGCTGCCGTCGCCACCTCCAATGAATACGCCTGTGTCGTGCTGACCGCAGACTGCCTGCCGGTGATGTTTTGTAATCAAGCCGGGACGCAGGTGGCCGTTGCGCACGCCGGTTGGCGGGGGCTGGCTGGCGGCGTTTTAGAGGCGACGGTGGCCGCCATGAATAGCGAGCCCGAGGATATTCTCGTATGGCTAGGCCCGGCTATTTCCAATGCTCAGTTTGAAGTTGGGCCGGAAGTGTATGGCGCCTTTGTTGCCGTACACCCAGAAACGGCGGAAGCGTTTGACCATAGTCCCTATCGAATGGGGCACTACATGGCCGATTTGTACCGGCTGGCGCGGTTTCGCTTGGAAGCGCTCGGTGTTGAACATATTAGCGGTGGGCACTTCTGTACGGCCTGCGAATCGCGTTTTTACTCTTATCGGCGTGATGGCGGTACGACGGGACGCATGGCCAGTGTGATCTGGGTCAAAAAATAACCAGGTTGGCATTATCTCCTCTTGAAAACGGCGGAACTAGCACCATTTAACTTACAAAGCTAATATTTATTAGGAAAGTGGACAGCAGTTTTTTCCGAAACGCCGTGCGTTCGGGCGCAGGGCTAATCCAAGAGGCTCACTATGCGTTTTGATAAGTTTACTGCCAAGCTTCAGGCCGCTATTGCTGAAGCGCAATCCTTGGCCGTTGGCCGCGGTCATAACCAGTTAGACCCTTCTCATCTTCTTCTTGCGCTACTGGATACCAAGGATACGGGTATTAAAGCCCTGATCGAAAAATCCGGAGGCTCAAGCTCGCGTCTGCGTGATGGGTTAGTGCAGCAGCTTGATAACTTACCTAAAGTAAGCCAGTTCGATGGCGAAGTGCAGCCATCACGGGATTTCATTAAATTATTCAACCTGACCGACCGTGAAGCACAAGCGCGTGGCGACCAATTCATTGCCAGCGAACTCGTGCTGCTGGCGGCGCTGGAAATGAATGGCCCGCTTGCCAAGTTAATGAAAGAGGCGGGCGTTAACCGGAAGTCCCTTGAGGCGGCGATTAATAGCCTGCGCGGTGGGGCAAGTGTTGATGATCCTAACGCTGAAGATCAGCGGGAATCGCTCAACAAGTACACCCTTGACCTTACTCAGCGCGCGCTGGATGGCAAGCTTGACCCGGTAATTGGCCGTGATGATGAAATCCGCCGCACCATTCAGGTATTGCAGCGCCGTACCAAAAATAACCCGGTTTTGATTGGCGAGCCTGGCGTCGGTAAAACGGCGATTGTTGAAGGGTTGGCGCAGCGTATCGTTAATGGTGAAGTGCCGGAAGGCTTAAAAGATAAACGCGTGCTGTCGCTGGATATGGGCTCGCTGTTAGCAGGTGCCAAATTCCGTGGTGAGTTTGAAGAGCGCTTAAAGTCGGTGCTCAAAGAGCTTGCCCAGGAAGAGGGGCGGGTCATTCTGTTTATCGATGAGCTGCACACCATGGTCGGCGCCGGTAAGGCGGAAGGCGCGATGGACGCGGGCAATATGCTCAAACCTGCGCTTGCACGGGGTGAGCTGCACTGCGTGGGCGCGACCACGCTGGATGAGTATCGTAAATATATTGAAAAGGACGCGGCACTTGAGCGTCGGTTCCAGAAAGTGTTGGTCGATGAGCCGACGGAAGAAGATACCGTGGCCATTCTGCGCGGCTTGAAAGAGCGTTATGAAGTGCACCACGGCGTGGATATTACCGACTCGGCAATTATTGCCGCGGCGAAGCTGTCCACTCGCTATATCACTGATCGGCAGTTGCCCGATAAAGCGATAGATCTGATTGATGAAGCGGCTTCGCGGATTCGTATGGAGCTTGATTCCAAGCCCGAAGCAATGGACCGCCTGGACCGGCGTTTAATCCAGCTCAAGATGGAGCGGGAAGCGCTTAAAAAAGAGACCGACGAGGCGACTAAAAAACGCCTTGAAGCGCTTAACAACCAGATTCATGAGTTTGAGCGCGAGTATGCCGACCTGGATGAAGTCTGGAAGGCAGAAAAAGCCAGTATCCAAGGCTCGGCTCAGTTCAAGGCAGAGCTGGAGCAGGCACGCCTTGACCTGGAACAGGCACGACGGCAGGGCGATTTAGGGCGCATGTCGGAAATTCAGTACGGGCAAATCCCTGAGCTGGAAAAGAAAATTGCCGAAAGCGGTGAAAGTGAAGCCGATATTACCAAGCACCAACTGCTGCGCTCCAACGTGACGGAAGAGGAAATAGCAGAGGTGGTATCGCGCTGGACCGGCATTCCAGTGTCCAAAATGCTGGAAGGCGAGCGCGATAAATTGCTGCGGATGGAAGATGCTCTGCATGAGCGTGTCATAGGCCAGGATGAAGCAGTTGAAGCTGTTGCCAACGCCGTGCGGCGCTCACGTGCGGGGTTGTCCGACCCTAACCGGCCGAACGGTTCGTTCCTGTTCCTTGGGCCTACCGGGGTGGGTAAAACCGAGCTTTGCAAGTCATTGGCCAACTTCCTGTTCGACACCGAAGAGGCCATGGTGCGTATCGATATGTCGGAATTCATGGAGAAGCACTCTGTGGCGCGGTTGATTGGTGCGCCTCCCGGCTATGTAGGTTACGAAGAGGGCGGCTATTTAACCGAGGCGGTGCGCCGTAAACCTTACTCCGTGCTGTTGCTGGATGAGGTGGAAAAGGCCCACCCGGATGTTTTCAATATTCTGCTGCAGGTATTGGAAGATGGCCGGTTAACGGATGGCCAGGGCCGCACGGTGGACTTTCGCAATACCGTGATCGTGATGACCTCCAACATGGGCTCAGACATTATTCAGCGCATGGGCGGTGACGTCAGCGCTGATAAAGAAAGCGCCTATGAGGACATGAAAAACAAGGTCATGGAGGTGGTGGGTAATCACTTCCGCCCTGAGTTGATCAACCGGATTGATGAAGTGGTCGTCTTCCACGCCTTGGGTCAGGAGCAAATTCAGGCAATTGCAGGCATTCAACTGGAGCGCTTGAGAGCCCGCTTGGCTGAGCACGATTTAGGCCTTGAGGTGAGCGATGACGCCATGGCGCAACTAGCGGTTGTTGGGTTTGACCCTGTCTATGGCGCGCGGCCACTCAAGCGTGCTATTCAGAGCCGGATCGAGAATCCGCTGGCGCAAGACTTGCTGGCAGGCAAGTTTTCACCCGGCGATGTCATTCGGGTGAGTGCCTCGGACGGTAAGCTTGCGTTTAATAGCTAACCGCTCACTGATAATCAGACGTTACTGGTTATAACCATATGCCCCGCTCGGCCTTGCCGGCGGGGCTTTTTTTGTCTCAAATCGCTCCTTTGCACATTCATCGGGCATTGATGGTTGACATGCCAAGAGCCTAATGGAATCTTATCTGTTCCTGATTTGCGGGCGCGGACCTACGGGTAACCCCTTTTCACCGCGCGAAGGGTAGGCGTAAGCCTTTACCCGCCGAAGGACTTCCGGGTTTGAGCTAACCGCTCAGCCTGGCCAACGCCCCGACACGGCAATCAGCCGTGAAAGAGAGCCACTGATATATGTCGTCATGGATCAGTGCCTCTCAGAGAGTGCAGGCCCTAACCGGGCCGTATGCCAGGGTTTGGCATCAGGTGCCGGCATGGGCCGGCAGCGGCATACCGCCGCACTCGACACCGCAGGATGTCCTGCGGATCGCACTCGAGACCTCCAGGGGAGAAATACAGTGGAACTGCTTTCCGGCGCAGATATGATCGCCCGCTTCTTGAAAGATGAGGGCGTTGAGTACATTTATGGTTATCCCGGCGGCGCGGCGCTGCATATTTATGATGCGCTGTTCCGCCAGGACGATGTGAAGCACATTCTTGTGCGTCACGAACAAGCGGCCACGCATGCCGCCGACGGTTACGCCCGCGCCTCGGGTAAGCCAGGTGTGGTGCTGGTCACATCAGGGCCTGGTGCAACCAATGCCGTCACCGGTATTGCGACTGCCTATATGGATTCCATTCCGATGGTGGTGCTGTGCGGCCAAGTGGCTAGCCATCTGATTGGTGAAGACGCCTTCCAGGAAACCGATATCGTGGGTGTCACCCGGCCTATCGTGAAGCACAGCTTTTCGATTCGTCATCCGTCTGAAATTCCGGAAGTGCTTAAAAAAGCCTTTTATCTGGCTTCTACCGGGCGCCCCGGTCCTGTGGTGGTCGATATTCCCAAGGATATGACCGCGCCGACCGAGCGCTATGAGTACATCTACCCGAAAAAGGTCAAGCTGCGCTCGTATAACCCGGTGACACGTGGCCATACAGGGCAGATTAAAAAAGCCATCGAGCTAATGCTCAAAGCCAAGCGCCCGGTGTTTTATACCGGTGGTGGTGTGGTGACCGGTAAGGCCAGTGAAGGCTTAACCGATCTGGTCAAAAAGCTGGGTTTCCCGATTACCACCACGCTGATGGGCATTGGTGCATATCCGCAAAGCGATCGTCAAAGCCTTGGCTGGCTGGGCATGCACGGCTCGTATGAGTCCAACATGGCCATGCACCACGCTGATTTGATTATCGCTATTGGCGCACGCTTTGATGACCGGGTTACCAACAACACGTCGAAGTTCTGCCCCACGGCGAAAATTATTCACGTCGATGTTGATCCCAGCTCTATCTCTAAAACCGTGCGTGCTGATGTGCCTATCGTAGGGCCTGCCGCTAGCGTTATTAATGAGATGATTAGCCTGGTTCAGGGCCATCCCATTGCGCATCCTGAAGCACTTGCTGAATGGTGGGAAAAGATCGACGGCTGGCGTGCCGAGCGTAAAGGCAAGCTTTACGAACCGTCCAAGTCAGGTGAAGCGTTAAAGTCGCAGGAAGTTGTTGAAGCGCTGTGCCGGATAACGCGCGGTGAAGCATTTGTCACGACCGACGTAGGTCAGCACCAGATGTTTGCGGCTCAGTACTACAAGTTTGATAAGCCCAACCGGCTGATTACCTCAGGCGGTCTTGGCACCATGGGCTTTGGCTTTCCGGCCGCCATGGGGATCAAGCAGAACTACCCGGACGACGACGTCGTGTGTGTCACCGGGGAAGGCAGCTTCCAGATGATGATGCAGGAACTCTCCACCTGTAAGCAGTACGGCGTAGGGGTCAAAATTCTCAATCTGAACAATGCCTCGCTAGGCATGGTGCGTCAGTGGCAGGACCTGAACTACAAGTCACGTCATGCGCACTCTTATATGGAATCACTGCCTGATTTCCATCTGTTGATTGAGGCTTATGGATTTACCGCGATTACCGTCACTACTCAGGATGAGCTTGAGCCGGCGCTTGAGCGTGCATTTGCCGACAAGCACGAACTGGTGTTCCTTGACGTGAAGGTGGATCCTTTCGAGCACGTCTACCCGATGCAGGTGCCGTTAGGCTCCATGCGCGACATGCTGCTGTCTAAAACGGAGCGTACCTGATGCGACATATCATCTCGATTCTGTTGGAAAACGAACCGGGTGCGCTGTCACGTGTGGTCGGCCTGTTTTCCCAGCGTAACTTCAACATTGAAACGCTTAACGTAGCGCCTACGGAAGATGCGTCGCTTTCGCGGTTGACGGTGACCACGGTTGGCGATGATCGTGTCATTGAGCAGATCACCAAGCACCTCAACAAGCTGATTGATGTGGTGAAGCTGGTTGACTTGACCGAAGGCAACCATATCGAGCGTGAGCTGATGATGGTGAAGGTAAAGGCATTGGGGGCTGCCCGCGATGAAGTGAAGCGTACCGTGGATATTTTTCGGGCGCAGATCGTCGATGTCACACCTAATCTATATACCGTGCAGATTACCGGTGATGCCGCCAAGTTGGACGCTTTTCTGCAGGCCATGGCGCCAGTAGGGATTCTTGAAGTAGCACGTACAGGCGTTTCTGGTATTGCGCGTGGTGACAAGGTGCTATCGATTTAAGTACGTGATCACTGCACGTTTAGCCAAGCTGTATTGCTCGACCCAAAAGCACCGTCTCGCCGAGGCGGTGCTTTTTATAATCGATTAGCGTTCGCTAATCGCAGACCAAAGCGCCTCAATAAGCGGATTTTTTAAACGCCGATTTAGGACGCAAAGGCCCACGTCATAGTGGGGCAGCTCTGGTTTTACGTTTAACATGCGAACGCGGTTGGCAAGCGGGCTGTTATCCAACACGATTTTGGGAACCACGCCTACGCCAAAGCCCAGCCCCACCATACTAACAATCGCTTCGTGCCCGGCCACCTGAGCGTAAATTCGTGGCGTGATACCCATCGCTTTAAACCAGGTGTTGGCGTACTCCCGCGATAAGCCTGCTTCAGAAAGAATCATGGGCACTTGCTGCCACTGTGCTGCCGTGGAGCTTTCAGGGAAGCTGGGTAGCCAATCACACGGTTCGTTAGGCGCGATAAATACCAGTGGTGAACGTGTTAATGACTTAAACGCCAGCGCATTAGGGGGAATGCGGGGGCGCGGCGTAATCGCCATATCATCGTCACCCTCCATTACTCTTTTCATGGCATCCGCCGGATCACCGGTATGCAGCTTTAACTCAATGCCGGGATGACGTGTTCGTACATCGCTTAATAGCTCATACAGAAAGCTGTAACTGGCAGTTACTGAGCAGTAGATGCTGATCTCACCGCTCAGCATGGTCGCTTCATTGGCCAGGCGACGCTTGGTCATTTCCCACTGTTCTAACGTTTCGCGTGCGTAGTGCTGAAAACTGAGCCCTTGGGGAGTCAGTGCGACATGGCGGTTGTCACGCTCGAACAGCCGAGTGGCCAACTCCTCCTCCAACTGCTGAATAGAGCGGCTAAGCGTCGAGGGGCTTATGTGGCTCAACTCGCTGGCGCGGCCAAAATGGAGCGTGTCAGAAAGCGTGACAAAGTGCTTCAGTAAGCGAAAATCCATGCCAGTACCGTCATTTCAATATGTGAAATAGTTTGTTGCAAATACAGCGTTTTACGCAAAGATACGTGTGTCGTAAAGTTGCTTGACGCTTTACCAGCGCTGCACTAGACGGCGCGGTGGCCATCAGCGCTGACACGCTACTATAACAACGTAATGACTTAATAATGGTTTTCTGAAACCTCGCTTACGTGGTTGTCACGATATAAATGGTGACCTTTTCCTGGTTTAAGACCAACAGTCACTTCAGATGAAATTGCCAGATAAGCCCTAAACTGCATGATGCTCTGGATCACGGTCAGTTGGTTGGCAAATCCAGGGCTAGTGTTTTCAAGCAGTAGGTGCTTATTAACTTGGTGACGGGGTGCGCTTTGGCGCACCCCGTTTGTTTTATGGGGCTAGCCGTGATGCATTTTTGTCTACGTGCGGTAATTGACTGGCTGACCAAAGCTCACCGTGTAGAATGAAAGTGTTCACTATTTGTGGCTTTTTATTAAACGGATGACACCTATGATTCAGGACGCTCGCGATCAAGAGCAGGCCAGTACACCCCAGCCCGAAAACCACGACCAGGCTCAAAAGGTCGACAATGAGGATTTAGCTGCCGCCTTTCTACGCGACACAGAGATCGTCGAAGATGCGGTAGAGGATGGCAAGAAAGTTCGCCGCAAGGGAATCTATTTACTGCCCAACCTGTTTACTACGTCCGCTCTGTTTTCAGGCTTCTTTGCCGTTGTCGCCGGTATTAACGGTGATTTTACGTCGGCTGCAGTCGCTATTTTCATTGCTATGGTGCTGGATGGGCTGGATGGCCGCGTTGCGCGTATGACCAATACGCAAAGCGAATTTGGGGCTGAGTACGATAGTCTGGCCGATATGATTTCCTTTGGTATGGCGCCTGCGCTTGTCGCGTTCACCTGGATTTTGCAGGATATCGGGAAGACCGGCTGGGTGGTCGCGTTTCTCTATGTCGCCTGCGCGGCACTTCGCTTGGCACGCTTTAATGTCCAAAACGGAAGTGTTGATAAGAAGTGGTTTATCGGCCTTCCTAGTCCATCAGCGGCAGCACTAGTGGCTGCGTGTGTTTGGACCTTCCACAGCTTTGATGCGGATGCGTTTGGCTTCAAGCTGCTGATGTTGGTCGTTGTGGCGGCCGCCGGCATTCTGATGGTCAGCAACATCCGCTATTACAGCTTTAAAGATCTCGACTTTAGAAAGCCCGTACCCTTTGTAGTGTTGCTGGCCGTTGTGTTGGGGTTTGTCATGATTTCGGTCGAACCGTCCGTAATGCTGCTCTTGCTGTTTGGTGCCTATGTGCTCTCAGGCCCGGCGTATGCGCTTATGCGCAAGGCAAAACCCAAAAGCTGAGCTTTTTAACTGAGCTTTTTGAAACTATCTTCAAAAAGGCCTTGCCAAACCGGCAGCGAATCCGTAAAGTACC
>NZ_JBQSXL010000019.1:0-83121 GCF_052378165.1 Halomonas sp. AOP30-A1-24 | reverse complement strand
AAACTCCACCCTCTTTCTTCACTTCATAAAGTTTAATATTTTTTTTATAAGGAGACGATTTCTTTAAAAATAAAATATGTGCTTTTGCTTCTGTATTTGAAAAAACACCTCTTGGCAAGTCAACAACACTTCCTACGCAATAGTTATCTAACAGTTTCTTTCGGATATCTAATGATCGCTCACCAGTTATAATTCCACTTGGCACTATAACGCCTAACTCTCCACCATTTTTTGTTAGCCTTAAGTTTTGAGCTAAAAACAGTAGTTCAGCGCGACCATCTTTAGGAACGCCCCTTGTTTCGCTAAGCCCTGCCTCTTCAAGGATTTTCTCATACTCTGGTTTCCATAACGGCCTCGTATATGGAGGGTTACATAATGCCACATCAAACTCACCATATTCATTTTTAATCTTATTTGGCAAATCATAGTCAAGTGCATCAGCATATATGTGAAAATGATTGCCTTTCAAAGATGAAAAATAAGACAGGTTATCTAACTCAACACTTACAATAGATGCGCTTTTCCATTTCTTACTTGCCGCCATCGAAAGACTTCCAAGCCCAGCCCCTAGATCAATCACAGAATTTGGAGCGGCAGTTTCTATACGACTGACAAGCAAGCGCCCTACGTTAGGATCAGTATAGAACTGTCCATATTTAGCTCTGCTATTTAGAACAACATTGTCAAACTTTTCCATTTACCAGCATCGCCTATTAAAAACAGCAGCATCTATTAAGAATGAGTTATTTATAAAAAGCCAAAATTCGCTAACTAAAAATAACATAAAAAAAGAAAGGGCTCATCTTTCGATGAACCCTTCAATGCTGTCATACAACGTTGATCATTCCCATTCAATAGTAGCAGGCGGCTTACTACTCACATCATAAGTCACCCGAGAAACCCCACCCAGCTCATTGATAATACGGTTGGATACAGTCTCCAGCAGCTCATAGGGCAGGTGCGCCCAGCGGGCGGTCATGAAGTCGATGGTTTCTACTGCACGAATGGCGATGACCCATTCGTAACGGCGGCCGTCGCCTACTACGCCGACTGACTTGACCGGCAGGAACACGGCGAATGCCTGGCTGGTTTTTTCGTACCAGCCGGAAGCACGCAGTTCTTCGATGAAGATGGCATCGGCTTCACGGAGAATATCGGCGTACTCTTTCTTCACTTCACCCAGAATACGCACGCCCAGGCCCGGCCCCGGGAAGGGGTGGCGGTAAACCATGTCGTAGGGCAGGCCAAGTTCCAGGCCAAGCTTGCGTACTTCGTCTTTGAACAGTTCGCGCAGCGGTTCAACCAGCTTGAGCTTCATGGTTTCCGGCAGGCCGCCCACGTTGTGGTGGGATTTGATCACGTGCGCTTTGCCGGTTTTGGAGGCGGCGGATTCGATCACGTCCGGGTAGATAGTGCCCTGGGCCAGGAACTCGACGCCTTCAATCTTGCTGGCTTCTTCATCGAACACGTCGATGAAGGTGTTGCCGATGATTTTGCGCTTGGCTTCCGGGTCTTTCTCGCCTTTCAGCTTGCCCAGGAACAGGTCTTCAGCGTCTACGCGGATGACCTTAACGCCCATGTGCTTGGCGAAGGTTTCCATGACCTGGTTGCCTTCGTCTTTACGCAGCAGGCCGTTGTCCACGAATACGCAGGTCAGCTGGTCGCCAATCGCTTTGTGCAGCAGTGCGGCGACTACGGAAGAGTCCACACCGCCGGAAAGGCCGAGCAGTACGTGGCGGTCGCCCACTTGCTCGCGTACGCGCTGTACCTGGTCTTCGATGATTTGTGCAGGCGTCCAGCGTTTTTCAGCTTTACAGATATCCAGCACGAAGTGCTCAAGAATCCGCTGGCCTTGCAGGGTGTGGGTCACTTCCGGGTGGAACTGTACGCCGTAGAACTGCTTCTCTTCCCAGACCATCGCCGCAATCGGGCAACTGGGTGTGGAAGCGGTAATGGTGAACTCGGCAGGCGCTTGGGCTACCTTGTCGCCGTGGCTCATCCATACGTCCAGCAGGGCTTTTCCGGTCGCGGTGTCTACGTGGTCTTTGATGTCTTTGAAGAGTGCGTTTTCAGCGTCGATGCGGATTTGCGCGTAGCCAAACTCGCTCTTGTTGGAGCCTTCCACCTTACCGCCCAACTGCTCGGCCATGGTCTGCATGCCGTAGCAAACGCCAAACACGGGCAGGCCCATTTCGAACACGCACTGGGGCGCACGCGGAGAATCCAGCTCGGTCACGGACTCGGGGCCGCCGGCCAGGATGATGCCGTTGGGGTTGTACTCGCGGATCTCTTCTTCGGTGATGTCGAAGGCGCGAACCTCAGAAAATACGCCAATTTCGCGTACCCGGCGGGCGATCAACTGGGTGTACTGCGAGCCGAAGTCGAGAATCAGGATTTTGTGGGCGTGGATATCATTCATGGCGGTATCTCGAGTAAGCAGTGGAGGTGCTGCTGGTAAGGCCGAAAAGCAAGCGGCGGAGCAATGCCCGCCGCCGTGTTACTTAAAGCGCTGGTTAGCTCACCCGGTAGTTGGGAGCTTCTTTGGTGATCTGCACGTCGTGAACGTGGGATTCGTTAAAGCCAGCACCGGTAATCTGGACAAATTCCGGCTTGGTGCGCATTTCCTGAATATCGCGGCAGCCGGTGTAGCCCATGGAGGCGCGCAGCCCGCCCATCATCTGGTGAACGATGGCGCTCATCATGCCTTTATACGGTACGCGGCCTTCGATGCCTTCGGGCACCAACTTCTCGGCACCGGCGTCCTTATCCTGGAAGTAGCGGTCGGCGCTGCCCTGGTTCTGGGCCATGGCGCCCATGGAGCCCATGCCACGGTAGGCTTTATAAGTACGGCCCTGGAACAGCTCGACTTCGCCCGGTGCTTCTTCGGTACCGGCCAGCAGGCCACCAACCATCACCGCGCTTGCGCCAGCGGCAATTGCCTTGGCCAGGTCGCCAGAGAAGCGTACGCCACCGTCGGCAATCAACGGAATGTCATACTCTTTAAGCGCAGCGGCGACGTTGGAAACGGCGGTGATTTGCGGCACGCCCACACCGGCCACAATACGCGTGGTGCAGATGGAGCCCGGGCCGATGCCCACTTTCACGCCGTCGGCACCCGCTTCGGCCAATGCTTTGGCAGCGGCGCCGGTGGCAATGTTGCCGCCGATGACCTGAATATCCGGGTAGTGCTCTTTGATCCAGCTAACGCGGTCGATAACGCCTTGGGAATGGCCGTGAGCAGTATCGACAATGATAACGTCAACGCCTGCTTCCGCCAGTGCGATAACACGGTCCGGGGTTTCTGGTCCGGTGCCTACAGCGGCACCTACTAACAGGCGGCCATCGCTGTCTTTAGCGGCCATCGGGTAGGTGCGGGCTTTTTCGATATCCTGGAAGGTGACCAGGCCACGCAGGTGGAAAGCGTCATCAACAATCAGCATTTTCTCAATGCGGTGTTCGCGCATCTTGGCTTTGCTGGCTTCAAGGTCAGTGCCTTCCTTAACGGTAATCAGCCGATCACGTGGGGTCATGATATCGGCTACGCTGTCGCCTACGTTCGGCTGGAAGCGCATGTCACGCTCGGTCACGATACCCACCAGCGTTTCGCCTTCAACCACCGGGAAGCCGGAGAAACCGTTCTCTTTCGCCATGGCGAGAAGGTCTTCAAGCTTGGCCTTGGGGCTAACGGTGACCGGGTCTTTAACAATGACGCTTTCGTGCTTTTTGACCTTGCGCACTTCCGTGGCCTGCTGGGCCATGGTCATGTTCTTGTGGATGATGCCGATGCCGCCTTCCTGAGCCATCGCAATCGCCAGACGCGCTTCGGTCACGGTGTCCATCGCAGCAGAAACGAGCGGGATATTAAGCGAGAGATTACGGGTCAGGCGAGTTTTGAGACTGACATCCTTGGGGAGGATATCGGAGAAGCCAGGAACGAGAAGTACGTCATCGAACGTAAGCGCTTCTTGGGCCATACGTAGCATAGCGGCAACACCCAATTTGATGTGGGAAGAAGGGGCGTGAAAAGTTAATCCCCCATTATAGCGTTTTGAGGGGTTCCCCAGCAATGCTACTGCCCCTATTCAACGTCACTACTCCTGCTTGGCTCACTGCTAGCGCATACTCTGTGACGGCTATTACCCTGCAGTTAATGTTAACCTATACGTCATTTAGCTCTATAGAAATGTCGGGTGGCGACAATGGATGAGACGTTAATTTCAGACTCACAGTTGGTTATGTTGGCGGGTGATGCGGCTTTTTCCCGAGGGGTTCAATATTACCAACAGGGCATGGTGATCCATTGGGATAAAAGCGGTTCCACCATTAGCGCTGACGTCGAGGGCAGCGAGCTTTACCATGTGACATTGACGTTAACCAAGCAAGGTTTGAGCGGAGGTTGTAATTGCCCTGCCTCCGAAGGCATTGATTTCTGCAAGCACTGCGTGGCCGTTGCGCTAGCGTTCCGCGCAGAGCAAGCCAAGCAAGCACAACGGGTAGAAGGCGACACTTCAGATCGCATTCACGCTTACGTTGAGTCGTTAGACAAACCCTCGCTGGTCGAGGCTCTGTTATCGCTTATTGAAAATGACCCTGTGCTGTACCAACAGTGGTCGTTGAAGGCGGATGCAGCACTTGGCGTGCTGGATCATAAAGCGCTGAAAAAACGCATCACCGCTGCGTTTCCCATCAATCGTGGGTTGTTCCGCTATTCTCAAGTGAGCCACTATTTCAGTAAGGCAGAAGCCGTTATTGAACAGTTGGCCGAACAAGTGCCGCAACTCCCCTCAGTAAAAAGCCTGGCACTGGTGGACTACGCACTCGCGCGCATGGATAAAGCGCTGGAAACCATTGATGACTCCGGCGGCTTCCGTTTCCACTGCGAACACCTCTTGCACACCTTGCATATTAAGACCGTAAAGCGGCTCGATTGGCCTGCCGACAAACTAGCAGACTACCTCTATGAAAAATCATTTGGCGGGGAAGAGGATCGCTACCCACCCATTCCTGATGCCTATTTGGATGTGCTGAACCAAGCGAGCCAAAATGCCTATCATGAGCGCCTGCAACAAGCCTTGGATGAACTGCCGAACCAAACAGCCACCATGGAATGGGATGATCGCTACCGATTGACTCGCCTGCGCGAGCCGTTACTCAAACGTGCGCAAGCCGCCGGTGACCTGCCCGCAATACTGGCGCTGTATCAGAAAACCATCAGCGATGAGAAGGACTGCCTAGAGGCTGCTGAGCTGTGTATAGCGTATGAAGCTTGGGACCAAGTGGCAGCGTGGCTAACGTATGCTGCTGAGTGCGAGGCAAAAAACAACCATCGCTGGCAGCTTGAACGCAACCGGCTTGAGATACGCCTAAAGCTGCATCGCGGCGAAGCAGACGCGGCGGCAGAGCAACAGTGGGGGATCTATCAGCATACCCAGCAGTTGGAAGATTACCGGCAGCTAGTAACGCTAATAGAAGCACATCAGCTAGCCACCGATTATCGCCAACAGGCCTGTGACTGGTTATTAAAATGCATCACCCAACCGTCGGAGAAGATGCCTTTCTACCAAGTACAACGGGCAAAAGACAGCTTATTGGAAATTTACTTGCACGAGGGTCGTTTGGACGATGCCCAAGCATTGTGCGCTGAGCATAAAGTATCAGCGCATTTGCTGTACCAATTAGCCAAAGCCCTGCCCTCTCCCGATGCCCAGATACCGCTCTACCTGCGGCTGGTACGGCTATATGTAGAACAAACCAATAAGCAGGGCTATCGCCAAGGCATCGCATTACTGAAAGAGCTGAAAAAGAGCCTGCAAACGCCAGCTCAATACAGCGCTTTCGCGCACATGCTGACACAGCTACATAGCGAATTTAAAGCCAAACGGAACTTTATTAAGTGGTTGAATGAAGCCTTTCCAGACATCCTCAAATAAGAGGTAGCCGTCAGCCAACTCAACCAGCGCGCCAAACAGACCCTTGAGCGAATAATATGGCTACAAGGTGTATCATGCTGTTTATTATTAATAAAAGGTAATAACAATGGCAGACCAACCCAAGCAGCTCTACTACAGCAATCCGGATAACATCACGGGGGCACGTGTTTCGCGCGATATGATGGTGATATTATGCAGTGCGTTGGGGGAAGCGCTTGACGATCCAGATACGCGTCATTTCATTCGCAATACACGTATTCCCAATGAGCGGGAACTCTACGGTACCTTTATCAAGGCGCTGCTCAGTGATGGCTTTAATAGCCAGATCGGCCACATTGCCACTGAAGTACAGGTATCTCGTCAGACAGATGACGCCAGCGGCAAAGGCCGAGTGGATATCATTTTCGACTATCGCAGCACCAGTTTCCTCGTCGAACTGAAAGTCATTCGTGCTTCTGTGAATGGTCGTCAACCTGGTGAAGAGTACACAACAACTACACAGCGACTCGTTCGCCCGTGGCAAAAAGCCGTCAATCAGCTCATCGAGCTTGATGAAACAAGCCTGGGAAAAGCACTAAAGAAGAAGGTTATCAAGCTCCCTATCGCCCTCTACCTGCATGTAGATAACAGACAGAAGGGCAACATGGAGCAATGGGAAGCACTCAGCGCTGCAACACACGAAAGGATCGTATCTCAGCTAGATACCGACGTGGATAGTGATGACCCCGCGAGCCACCACTTCAGCTACTTCCAGCCACTGACAGACCCAGTGACCACATCACGCCGAAGAGGCTGTCTCGTTGAAGGAACGCCAGACGTAAGGCTTTACGGCTTTTCTATTATTGCGGCATGCCAGTAACAATAACCGAATAATACAGGCTACTCCTTATGTGCCTCGCTCCAATACTGGATCGAGGCATTCGAGACGATGCCCTGCTCGGTACCAATGTGTATGACGGCTTGCTGAAGAGCCAGCGCCAGATCGCACTGGTGGCAAAGTGCCAAAGAACGAATCATCCGCGAGATGCGCAGGTGATTATGCCCACCCGCTTTGAGCCAAACATGATCACGGATATTGAGGCTCGGTTGGGCGGTAATGGTGAGCCCATCCCGCACTAAACCCAAAAAACGTAACATCACATCCAACGACACGCGCTGCTGCTCGCGTAACGCACTCTCGTCGTGAAATACTTCACGCTCGACATCAGTCAGTCGCGGGGCAAAACCGTTAAAACGACCAGCTTCAGGAATGGGAAAAAGCCATTGAATATAATCATGGCTGTGCTCCAACCAAAAGTGCGACAAGGCCCAAATGGCATTGATATAGCGCCCTTTATGATCTGGTGCCTCGCTACGGTAAAAAGCGATCAGCGGTGTAAGCTGGTGACTCATAGCATTTCCTCGTGATTCCCTCGGTAATACAATGATACCTTGAAGTAGCGACACCACTTTACTCGACTAGCCGTCAAGATTCCTGGGTTCCCTAAAGCAAGGGATAGCAATGAACGCACCAACGCCCACTGCACTCTCCGTCAGCCAACTCAACCAACGCGCCAAGCAAACCCTTGAACGCGATGTGGGCGAGGTGTGGGTGGAAGGTGAGCTTTCTAATGTTTCGCGCCCGGCGTCCGGGCATATCTACTTTACGCTTAAAGATGACCGCGCCCAGGTGCGCTGCGCGCTATTTCGTCAGCGGGCGCGTTTTGTATCGGCGCCGATGCGCGATGGTGACCAGGTAAAACTGCGCGGGCGGGTGTCGCTGTTTGAGCCACGCGGTGACTACCAACTGATTGCCGAAGCCGTGCAGGCGGCGGGGCTTGGCGAGCTACTGGCCGCCTTTGAGCGCCTCAAAGCCCAGTTGGATGCCGAAGGCGTGTTTGCCAATACGCGTCCCCTGCCCTTTCCGCCGCGCAAAATTCTGATTTTAAGCTCAGCTACCGGCGCGGCCATTCGCGATGTACTGGCCGTTTTAGCGGCGCGCTGGCCCTTGGCAGATGTAACGCTAATCCCGGTACCGGTGCAGGGTGTGGAAGCGGCACCGGCAATGATCGCAGCGCTTGGGCTACTCAACCGTCAGGCACGGTTAGACCCTGAGCGCGATGTGGTGTTAATCACCCGGGGCGGCGGCAGCCTGGAAGATTTGTGGGCGTTTAACAACGAGCACCTGGCACGGGCGATTTTTCATTCACGCCTGCCAGTGATGTCGGCGGTAGGCCATGAGGTGGATGTCACGCTTGCCGATTTTGCCGCCGATGTTCGCGCCCCGACCCCTTCCGCTGCCGCCGAGCGCCTGGTGCCGGACCAACACGCCTTGAAGCGCCAGCTAGTTGATCAACAACACCGCCTGCACCGCGCCATGCAGCGCCGGTTGGAGCGCGACAGCCAGCAGTTGGATAGCCTGCGCGCACGGCTTCGCCATCCCGGCGAGCAGCTAAACCGCCAGCGCCAGCACGTGGCGACCCTTGCCCAGCGTTTAAATCGCGCTATGCAGCAAACGCTTACTCAGCAGCAGGCAAGCGTAACGCAGTTGGGCAAGCGCTTGGCGAGCCAGGACATGGCGCGTTTGCACCGCGCAGAAAGCGAACGGGTGGGTCAATTGCACCGCCGTATGGAAAACGCCATGCAGCGCCAGCTTCAACGTCAGCAGGCGCGTTTAACCAGCGCCGCACGGGAGCTTAATGCGATTAGCCCGCTGGCCGTACTGGGCCGGGGCTATGCGATTGCCCAGGATGAAAAGGGCAAGGTCGTGCGCCGCGCCGAGGAGACTAAACCCGGCCAGAAGCTCTCGCTGCGCCTGGGTGAAGGCAGGCTGAGTGTCGAGGTAAAACGGCGCTTCAAGTAAACAGCTAGAAACCTTCGTTGGTTACGCGGAAGGTGGTGTTAGCGAAAACAGCGCTGGGTTCAACCGCGCCTCTTCTTGAATACCCTCATCAATCGGCGTGTCGTAGGTCTTGAGCAAATACCCCAGCACCGAATAGAAGCCGACCATGGCCATCAGGTCGATCACGGCTTCACGCCCAATCGCCTCGGCCAATGTTTCTTCCTGATCGCTTGCCAGCATTCGCTTGTCGAGTAGCGCATCTACCGCGCTAACAATCAGGCCATCAACGCCGTTAATTGATTCAGGCACGCCACGAATAGCGTTTATCCTCGCATCAGAAAATCCTAGCGCCAGCGCACGGCTGACATGGTGGGCCCACTCATAGGCCGACCCCAGGCGAAAACCGGCACGTAGAATCACCACTTCGGTTAACTCGGGCCCCAAGGCATTGTCCTTCACCACGTGCTGCCGCAACGGCGCCCAGGCGTTTAGCAGGGCCGGATGGTGTGCCATGGTGCGGTAGACGTTCATCGCGCCTGCAAAACCTTCACGTAACTCTGCAAACGCTTCTGGCCAATCGGCGTCGCTCATCGGCGGGCAGGGAGACTGCTGCATGGTGCATTTCCTCTTGTATTATTTGGCTATCGCGCCCGTTATTCGGCTATTGCGGCGTCAATCGCTTGGGTGATCCGCTCAATGAGAAGATCAATCTCGTCTGCATTAATCGTATACGGCGGCGCGAGCAGCACGTGATCGCCATACACGCCATCAATGGTACCGCCCATGGGATAGCTGATCAGGCCCCGGACCATGGCCTGGCGCTTGATCCTGGCGTGGATTTTTCGAGCGGGATCAAACGGTGTCTTTAGCTCGCGGTCGGCCACCAACTCGATACCACGAAACAACCCCCTTCCCCGAATATCACCCACGTAAGGTGACGTGCCCAGCGCCGCTTCAAGGCCGCTTTGTAAGCGCGTGCCCATAGCGTTTACATTCGTCAGCGTTTCAGGCCGCGCGATGATCTCGACAACCTTGTTCGCCGCAGCCGCCGCAACTGGGTGACCAAGGTACGTATGCCCATGTTGAAAAAGGCCGGAACCGTTGGCGAAGCTCTCATAAATAGCGGAGGACAATAGCACGGCCCCAATCGGCTGGTAGCCGCCACCCAGGCCTTTGGCCACGGTGAGAATATCGGGCGTGATGCCGTCCTGCTCGCAGGCAAACAGGGTGCCCGTGCGCCCCATGCCGCACATGACCTCATCAAGAATCAGCAGTACGCCATGTTGATCGCAGATTTTACGCACTCGCTTGAAGTAATCGGCCTCAGCGGCCACCGCGCCAAGAGTCGCCCCCACCACTGGTTCGGCCACAAACGCCATGACGCTTTCAGGGCCCAGCTCGAGAATTTTGGCCTCAAGCTCATCGGCAAGCCTTGCGGCGTACGCCTCAAAAGATTCGTCGCTTGCCTTGTCACGGTAGGCGTAGCAGGGTGAAACATGGTGCGTTTGAGGCAGAAGCGGCTGAAACTGCTGCCTACGCATGGCGTTGCCGCCAGTGGCAAGCGCGCCCAGGGTATTGCCATGATAGCTCTGGCGCCGGGCAATAATATGCCGCCGCTCTGGCCTGCCGGTTTCGACAAAATACTGGCGGGCCATTTTTAACGCGGCCTCTACTGCTTCTGAACCGCCGGATACCAGATAGACATAATCCAGCCCGTCTGGCGCCAGGTTCACCAACTGCTCGGCCAGCTCCTCGGCAGCATCCGTGGTGAAAAAGCCGGTATGGGCGTAGCAGAGGTTATCAATCTGGGCTCGCATGGCCGCCAGCACTTCCGGATGGCTGTGCCCCACGCTCGTCACCGCCGCCCCGCCCGAACCATCCAGGTAGCGGCGGCCTTCGGTATCAGTGATATAAACGCCCTGCGCTGACGCCGCATGCGGTAACGCCTGACCAATACTGCGGTGAAGAATACGCGTCATAGCCCTTTCCTCTTCAGATGACCATCAACCACCCTATTTAGAACAAGAGTGACACGACCGAGGGCGCCAATGCAACACACCAATCTTTAATTGAATATTTAAAACAAATGGATCATTATTTTATCGAAAAGCGCCCTTACCCTCGTGCGCAATCATCTAAAGCCCTTGGGCGTATTCAAGAGGCAGCTCTGCTATGTCAAAAAGCCCTAAATCAAAAAGCTCTGTATCGCAGAGCGATCCGTTAAGAGAGCAGATCATTGCGCAGTTCGATGGTATGTCCGCCCAACTGCAACAGGCCGCGCGCTACGTACTTGAGCATCCGGAAGAAGTGGCCTTGGTGTCCATGCGCGAACTGGCGCGCTTGGCGGCAGTTCAACCGGCGACCATGACGCGGCTTGCCAAAGTGCTGGGCTTTCAGGGCTATAACGAAATTCGCGCCCACTATGCACAAACGGTGCGTCAGCGAAACGATGGCTTTGCGGCCAAGGTGCGCCAACGTGATGGTCAGGCGGTAAGCGCGCCAGGCAGTGATATTGCGCATCACATGCTGCATGGGTTAAGCACCCAGATAGCCGCGCTTTGCGAGCCTGAGCCGCTGCAGCGCTTAACCGCCATGGCCGAAAGGCTCGCGGCAGCCAAAAAAATCTATGTGCTGGGGTTACGTTCAAGCCATGCGGTGGCCTGGCATTTTCATTACGTTATGTCGCTATTGGGCGAGCGCTCGGTACATCTTGATGGGCCTGCTGGCACAGGCGGCGATGCCCTGATTCGTGCAAAACCGGATGAGGTGCTGCTGGTCATATCCATCAACCCCTACGCGCGCGATACACTAACGCTTGCGCAGTTAGCAAAAGATAAAGGCCTGGCGGTTCTCTCGATCACCGATAGCGAGGTATCACCGCTGGTGAGTATTTCCGAGCATACGGTTTACTGCGCCACCGAGAGCTACAGCTTCTTTCATACTCTGGCCCCTGCGCTGGCCGTTTCGGAAGTGCTCTGCACACTGCTGGCCGAGCGTGACCGCCCTGCCACGCTAGAAGCACTGCAGGACGCCGATGACCACCTTGCGCATCTTAATACCTACTCGAATGCGCTCCCCCGGCGAGAGTGAACGCTACCGCTTTGGCTGGCTTCGGGCGCAAAAAAAAGCATTAATGCTGCCCATAAAAAAGTGCCCAGCCAAGGCCGGGCACTGCGCGACAAGATAAGAGCGTCTGCTTGCCTGATTAACGCCTGGGCGGCGTCAAGGTGTCGTTGTCTTGCGTATTACCGGAGGGCGTACTGGAGCCTGCAAGGCCGGGTTCGGTGACTCCCTTGGCCGTATTCGGCGTGGCGCCCGTGGTGCTTGCGCTAATGCTTGAAGCTGAGCCATGACCTGTGGGGCTACTGCCTGATGGCGTGCCCGGCGTTGCATAAGACGCTGAAGGCTGGCCGGAAGTCGAATGCGTGTGGTCAGAATGCGCGTCTTCTTTCATGTGCTCGGCTTTCTCATGAATCTTTTGCTGGGCTTTATCCACCTGCTCGTGGCTCGCTTCAGATGCCTTGTGCAAGGCGCGGTCGCGGTATTCGCCCATGTATTCATCCTCTTTACGCGTCGTGGGGAACAGCCCCGCTAACGCAGCACCTAGCGCAAACCCTAGCGCACCGACCACCAGCGGGTGCTCCTGAATAAACTCAGTGGATTGACTGCCCGCGTGGCGAGCGCGATCCGACATGTTGTGCAGGTGATCCCGCGTGCCGTGCTGAAGGTGGGATGTGGTGTCTCGCATACTGCCTCCCATGTGCTGTGCCTTTTCGCCAAGATGATGTGCTTTATCGCCAAGCTGGTGAGCGGTATCTCTGGCCTTTTGGCTAATATGATGAGCCTTGTCTTTCGCGCCCTCTTTCATGCTGCTCATACGGCCTTTGCTACTGCCATGATGTTCAGGATTACCGGCAACGTAGCCTGGCGTACCGCTATGGATAGGCGTTCCATCATCGGTATGCGTGCCCTCATGAACCGGCACTCCCGGCGAGCCGTGAGAACCGCTCACCGCATGTTCATCGGCATAGCGGTGCGAAGATGCATGCTGATGGCGCCGTTCATGGTTCGGGTGACGCTGGGAAAGCATCAACCAGCCAAGACCGGCAGTGGTCATCAAAAACGGTAGCGGGTGCTGCTTGATTGTTGCGCCCAGGTTGGATGCAAACTCGTTAGCACCGCCATGACGAATATAATCATAAGAGCTGTTTAACAGCTGTTGAGGAGAGAAGCGCTCCTCAATTTCATGCAGCGTGGCGTCAAGGCGTTCACGTGAGCGATGAATGTCCTTTTCAATCTCTTCAGTGCTGCGATGGTCATGGTGGTCGCGCTGGTTATGGATATCGCTGTGGCTGTCGTTATGGCTGTGATCGCTCATTTCAAATCCTCCTTGACGTTATGCCTATGCTCTTTGGCGAGCTCCCTGTCGGCCTGTAGGCTATGCAACGTACGATCAGGCACCAGGTTGCGCGCCTGAAGTTTGGCAAGCCCACTTTTAAGCATCACAATGCCAATTACCGATACCACCACGCCTACGATAATGGCAGAGAGCCAAGGCGTCATATCAGGAGGAAGCACCTCATTGAGCATAAAGACAAGGGCGGCAAGCAGCGTGAGAAAGCCGCCTAAAAGCACCGCGCCTGCGACCGCAATGGCCGCTAAGGTGATCATAGCCTGATGCGTTTTTTCCGACACCTCTGCCTTGGCAAGCTCGGTTTCGTTGCGCACTAACGACGTTATTTCCTGCATCACCGTCGATAAAAGCGAGCCGACCGACGCGCCTTGTGGGGGCGTATTGTGATCTGAATCCATTCATAACCTCTCTTGCCCTTGATTAAGGGCGTTCAACTCAATCTTTTAAACCTGGCGACAGGCTGATCCACAGCTGGCGGCTACACAGGCCAGCTACAGCCGACCGGAGCCACCGGGCTGATTGGTTGAATCTGGCCTAGCAGTAGTGGTATCAGCCGTGCCGCCGGGCGTTGCCGTAGGCGCTGAGCGTTGCTGTGTGGGCTCAGAGGCACGCGAAGTTGCCCCACCCATCACGCCACCTTCCGGGTTCTCAGGCGTAGGAGACTCATGGCTTGAATAAGCACCCGATGACGGATGAGCATAACTACTTGGGCCGTTTGAATAACGGCTTGAACCGCCAGGTGAGTGCGAATGCTTGCCTGAGCTACGCAAGAAGCGTGTCACCAAAAACCCAGCCGCAATTGCCCCGCCAAAGAACAAGGCAGGCTCACGCTCACTGAAGCTTTTCGCTTCCTGGCAGATGCTGTTTAAGTCCTTGTTGCGTAGCTTGTCTGAAAAACGATCAGCTGTATCGGCAAACTTTCTCGCCTGTTGTGAGAAGTACGGCTGATCTTGATGATCAAACTCATCAGCCATCTTACGAAAAGCGCTGGTAAATTTTTGCGACTGCTCGGTGGCGGTATCACGCTGCTGATTGTAAAAGCTTTCAGCCTGATGCTGAGCCGCTTCACCTACATCATGTGCCGCATCGCGCCCTTGCTGTTTGAGCGAGTCAGTATTTGAAGAACCTGGGTCAGCCTGTTTTCCATAATCATTCATTTGTTACTTCCTCCTTGTCGTTTCACGCGTTAACGTACTTGTTAACCAGCACGTACTAACAAACACTTATTAACAAGCAGTTAACAAACAGTGGCTTGAAACAAAACGAACTGAACCGCTAATCAATTAAACACACGCACTAGATAACGAGCTCACCACCTAAATAGTCATTTAATATAAATCGGCTTTTTTACTATAGTTACCCAACACTCCCTGTCAATTTATAACCTTGGGCACACCCTTACGGCACCGCTATTTAACCAATATCAAAAAACATTTAATTAAAAGCAAAAACCAGCCTTTAACAAACATCAACCAATCCGCCTCGACCTCCCACCACTGCTGCTTTTCCTCACATCCAGCAGGCATGAATAGCGGCATCCTCTCAAGCTGATGACCTTTGTTCATCAGGGTCTAAAACACCTAACCCATCCTTTAAATATCTACTTAAATAAATATCAAACCTCAACAAACGCATCACATGGTTGATAAAAAAGATTAAAAGGACAAACAACTCATCTATACCAGCTCAAGCCTATAAAAAACCCTTCAGCCATTAACCCCGAACTTTATAACAATTCAATCTTTTATAAATCAAACGTTACGGTAATACTTGAATTGGCTCTTGATAAAACCTTGCGCTAGTGTAAGTAACGCAGGAATACGATTAGGCCACGGCTTTTCGTAGAGGAAGGATTAACGTCCCAACAAGGAGTCACTGCACATGAGCGATCAGAAACAGCCGCCTCAACACCAGAACAAACAGCCCGGTGATGAGCACGAAATGCGTCCGGAACCTGAATTTATTCGTGATAGCTATAAAGGCACCGATAAGCTTGTTGATAAGGTAGCCATTATTACCGGCGGTGATAGCGGTATTGGGCGCGCGGTAGCGGTACATTACGCTCGTGAAGGCGCCGATAGCGTGATTGTTCACCTTAAAGAGCCTAAAGATGCCGAAGATACGCAAGCCCTGGTGGAAGCGGAAGGTCGCCGCTGCCTGGTATTACAGGGCGATGTAGCTGACCCCGCCTTTTGTCGTGACATCGTTAAAAAAACGCTGGACCACTTCGGCAAGCTTAATATTCTGGTCAACAATGCGGCCGAACAGTACGACTGGAGCGATCTGACCGAGATCCCCGACGAGCAGATAACACGCACCTTTCAGACCAATCTGTTTAGCCATTTCTACCTTTCCAAGGCAGCGTTACCTCATCTGGAGGAAGGTGATACCATTATTGCCACCTCCTCCATTAATGCCTTTAAAGGCAACAACACGCTGATCGATTACAGCGCCACTAAAGGGGCCATCCAAGGGTTAATGCGCTCGCTTGCCATGTCGCTGGTCGGTCGCGGCATTCGGGTGAACGCTGTTGCCCCAGGCCCGGTATGGACACCGCTGATCCCCGCAAGCTTTGACGATGAGAAAGTTGCCGAGTTTGGCGGGCAAGTACCCATGAATCGCGCCGGGCAACCGAGCGAAATGGGGCCTGCCTATGTGTACCTGGCAAGTGAAGAGTCTTCGTACATGACGGGGCAGACGATCCACCTGAACGGTGGGGTTATTTTAAATACGTAAGCCCGGCATTTGAATTAAATGCCGGGGGAGAGCTGGGGCGGCTTCGCCGCCCTTTCGCGGGTGCCTCGCTTCGCTCGTTACCACGCGCTACTTTTATCCTGCACTCCTAACGCTTGGCTAGCCTGTTAGTGTCTTTACCAACACCTTGGATTTACGTGCGTGGTTATAAGCTTCGCGCCTCAAGGGCGGCAAATCATCCAGGCTGGCCGTTTGGAAGCCGTGCTCCACAAACCAGTGGGCCGTGTGGGTGGTTAATACAAATATTTCGCTAACACCGCGTTGGCGTGCGCGGCGCTCCAGCGCTTCCATTAAGCGCTCACCGCGTTCGCCCCCGCGGTAGTTACCGTGCACAGCCACGCAGGCCAACTCGGCAACCGTGGTGTTAGGGAACACGTGCAGCGCGGCGCAGCCAATCACCATGCCATCGCGCTCGATAACCATATAGTCATCAATTTCATGCTCCAAACGCTCACGCGAGCGCGCCACTAGCATGCCGCGGCGCTCCAGCGGTTCAAGCAACTCCAGAAGCCCTGCTATATCGTTGAGCTTAGCCGGGCGTAGTTGCTCATAGCGGTGCTGGGTAATCATGGTGCCCACGCCGTCGCGGGTAAAAAGCTCACCCAGCAGCGCATCGTGATTGCGCCACGACAACAGGTGGGTGCGGGCCACCCCCTCTCGTGCAGCGTTGCACGCAGCTTGAAGGTGGCGGGCAAGCTCGCTGCCGGGCAGCGCGCTCTCAAGCCGGGGTTCAGCATCGGCAGGCGTTAGCTGGCGCAGTAAGGCGCCCCCTTCATCCTGTAAGCCTTCTGATTCGCCCAGCAGGATCAACTTGTCGGCCTTGAGCGCTACGGCGGCATGCTGGGCAACTTCTGCGGCGTCCAGGTCGAACACTTCGCCGGTGCTTGAGAAACCCAGTGGCGGCAGGAGTACCAGCGAGCCCTTATCGAGCAGCCCTTCAATGGCGCCAGCCCGAACGCGGCGTACTTCGCCGCTATGATCAAAGTCCACCCCTTCCCGAACACCCAAGGGCTTGGCGGTGACCAGGTTACCGGAAATCACGCTAAGCTCTACACCGTGAAGCGGCGTGCTGGGCAGGCCAAGCGATAACCGTGCTTCAAGCCAAAGCCGCTGGTGGGCCGCGACCTGCTCTACATGGGTCATTACGGCGCGGTCGGCCACCCAGCGTCCGTTAATGCGCATGGGTTCAACACCGGCCTGGCCAAGCGCTTCCTGCACTTGCGGGCGGGTGCCAAATACCACCACCAAGCGCACGCCCAAGGTATGCAGCAGGGCTAAATCCTGAATCAATTGCTCCCCACGGCCAGACGCCATGGCTTCGCCTTCAATCAAGATGACGAAGGTTCGCCCCCGGTGCGCATTAATGTAGGGGGATGCGTTACGAAACCAATCAACAAAGGGGAAATGCTTATCCAAGGGCCGCTCTCCGGCAGCAGGTGAAAGAAAAAAACGGCGTTTACAACACTACTCGCGTTACTTTACCAGAGCGCAAAAAACAGCGGCACCTTCTATTGCAAATCGGCTAGCGCAAATCTGCATGAAGGTGCCGCTGATCTTGAGGCTTTTCGTGCGGGCGTGCGCCGGGTGGCGCCGCCTGTTACACCGTTAGCCGAACATGCCTTTAAACATAAAGAAGAACACAATCGCTAAGCCTGCACCGGCGGGCAGGGTAATCAACCACGAGACAACAATGGTGCCAATAACGCGCAGGTTAAGTGCCGCCATACCGCGCGCCAGCCCGACACCCAACACCGCGCCGACCAGCGTATGGGTCGTTGAAATTGGCAGGCCCGTGCCCGAGGCAACGACGACGGTACTCGCCGCGGCAAGCGTTGCGGCAAAGCCACGGCTAGGAGTGAGCTCGGTGATCCCGGTGCCCACGGTCGCAATTACTCGACGCCCATACGTCACCAGACCAACGACGATACCCGCGCCGCCCAATATCAGCACCCACCAGGGCACTAACGCCGCGCTATCAATCATACCTTCGCTGCGCACGACACTTATGACGGCGGCCAGCGGCCCCACCGCATTGGCGACATCGTTGGAACCGTGAGCAAAGGCCATGGCACACGCGGTAAAGATCATCAGCACGCCGAAAACACGCTCAACATTGGCATAGCCAAAGTGGTCATTGGCGTTCTTGGTGTACTTGATACGCCGCTGCATCACTATGCCAAGGCCCATGATCAGCACACCAATCAGAATCGAAAGCAGCAGGCTTTCGCTGAAGCTAAGATGCAGACCAACATGGGAAAGGCCTTTGGTCAGCGTCACCATGGCAACAATAAAGCCGACCAAAAATATATAGCCCGGCACATAGCGCTTGGCCGCCGCTAACGGATCTGAACTCTCGAAAATCAAGTGGTGTACCGACTTAAACAGCATATAGCCGATGGTACCGGCAATCAGCGGAGAAATAGCCCAACTAGAGGCAATCTGGCCGACCTTGTCCCAAGCCACCGCATCAACGCCTAACCCTACCGCCGCGAAACCGACGATGGCACCAACAATGGAGTGTGTGGTCGACACCGGCCAGCCACGGGCAGAAGCGACCATCAGCCAAATACCTGCCGCCAACAGCGCTGACAGCATGCCGTAAACCAAAAACTGTGGGTTGGCTTCAAGCAGGTTGGGATCAATGATGCCGCCACGAATGGTGGCGGTAACCTCACCACCGGCAAGCCAGGCACCTAAAAATTCGAAAATAACAGCAATGATGATGGCTTGCTTGATGGTGATCGCTTTCGACCCCACCGACGTTCCCATGGCGTTGGCAACATCGTTTGCGCCGACGCCCCACGCCATGAAAAAGCCAAATAAACAGGCCAGAATAATAAATATCTCGCCGTACTGGGCAATAATTTGCATTGGTTTCCCTTAGCGTGCGGTCAAAATCTGCAAGCGACTGCCTACGCGCTCAGCACGGTCAGACACTTCACCCACCCATTCGATAATCTTGTAAAGAAAGATCACATCGACGGGCGGTAGTTGGCTTTCAAGCTGAAACAGCTGGCGACGAATGGCCACCTGCTGACTGTCTGCCTGGTGTTCAAGGTTATGCAGCTCACGGATCATGTTGCTCATAACATCCGCGACGTTACGCCCAAAGCCTGACTCTAAAAGCTCCATCAGCTCTTCAAGGGCCTGGCGCGCTTGGGCCACACATGCCACGCTAGTCGCCATATAATCGCGCATCGGATCAGCGAGCTCATCAGGCACGCGCATTTTACGGCCTAGCATAATGCCGGTAATGTCGCGCACCTTGTTGGCGATTTTGTCCTGGACGCTAATCAAATCCAGTAGATCAGACCGTGAAACCGGCAGAAACATGGTGCTGGGCAGGTTGAGCCGTAGATCCGTTTTCAGCACATCCGCTTCGTGTTCTAAACGGGTTACGTTTTCACGCAGCTCAGTGGCGGTATCCCAATCGCCAGCAAGCGATGCTTCAAAAAACGGTAACAGTTGGTCGGCGCATTCATTGGCCTTGACGATGTGGGCCAGCAGCGGCTGGAATGGCGAGCGGCCAAACATCGCGGAAAAAGGGTTGGAGGTAACCATAGAGCCTTTTAGCCTGTTTTCGGGGGAGCCTGGAAATGGCGACGCCAGTATAAAGAGTGCGCTCGCCGCCGTCATGAAAACTTCATATTGGTAGCAAAAATTTAACCAGTACTTCACGTTTAAGAGTGGCTATTGTCATGAAAAATGCAACACCAATCGAAGTAGAGATAAAACTTGCGCTTGCCCAAGCCAGTATTGAGGCGCTCAAGCACCACCCTTTGCTCGACACAAAAACACCGTTAATCCAGACCTTAGCCAATACCTACTTCGACACACCGACCCATGACATGGCCAACGCACGAATCGCGGTGCGTCTTCGTCAAGTCGATGGTCGCGTGCTGCAAACGGTAAAAACGGCGGGCCAAGGGGGTGGCGGATTATCCAGCCGCCAGGAGTGGGAGTGGCCGGTCGCATGCGCTGAACTCGACCAGGCAGGTCTCGCCGCACTGCCACCTTTCAGCGACGAGCCGGTCAATAATGGGCCTGCCCACAAAGTGCTCAGAGAACGACTAACGCATCTAGCCCCCATACTGCGCACCGACTTTACTCGATACAGCTGGCAGCTCGACTGGCAGGGCAGCCAGATTGAGCTGGTACTGGATGAAGGCGAAATTGAAAGTGGTGACTACCGCACGCCCATTTGTGAAGTAGAACTGGAGCTTAAAAACGGTGACCCGCAAGCGCTCTGGTCGCTGGCGATTGCGCTGGCAGAACAGGTTCCGCTTCGCCCATCTGATAGCAGCAAGGCATCGCGGGGTAACGCCTTGCGCGCCCAACAGTGGCCGCTTCCTAACGCAACGACACCTGCTGAATGGCTACACCGGGCAACGCTTGCCCTTGATGCCTACCACGACAACCAGCAGCGCCCGTTCCTAAACCTTACCCATGAGGCGCTGACCCGCTTAGCCGAACACGCATCACTGCCCGAGGACATGAAGGCCCAGGCGGCTCACCTATCCACAGCGCTAGATGACACTGGGCAACCCCGTATTGCCTATGGAGTAACGCTCCTGACGCTTTCCCATCGTTTAGCGCTGCAACGCGAGCTAAGCTAACCTTCACGTTGTTTTAGATAGATTCAAGCACGTTTGCCCATAGACCTAATCACTGTGATAAGTGATTGTTCATTTCATCAGGATCGCCATGAGTTTTAACCTGACCCCTGCCGCGGAAGGGCTTCGCACACAGCTGTTTCACGTTATTTTCGAGTCCGACACGCCCACTGCCAAGGGATTCGATATTGCGCTGATTGTGATGATTTTGGGCAGCGTCGCCGTCATTCTGCTCGGCAGTGTTCAGGAGTTTTCCCAAGAGTATGGCTGGCTTTTCTACTACCTGGAGTGGGGCTTTACGATTCTGTTCACCGTAGAGCTTGCGGTACGCATCTACTGCCTTGAACGTCCTACTATCTATCTGAAAAGCTTTTATGGCGTGGTCGATCTAATCTCCATCCTGCCAGCCTGGCTGGTACTGCTGATGCCCGGCTTTCATGCGCTGGTGATTATTCGCATACTCCGCGTGCTGCGCATTTTCCGTATCCTGCGCCTGATGGAATTTGTGGGCGAAGGACGACTGCTGATCGAAGCATTAAAGCGTAGCGTGCGCCAGGTACTGCTGTTTTTCTGCAGTATTTTTATGGTTGTCACCATGTTTGCCGCGCTGATGTATACCATCGAGTCGCCGGAAAGCGGCTTTACCAGTATTCCCATGTCGATCTACTGGGCGGTGGTCAGCGTTACCACGGTGGGGTATGGCGATATCGTACCGGGCACAGCGCTTGGCAAAGCGATTACTGTGCTTCTCATCCTGATTGGTTACTCGATTATCGCCGTGCCTACCGGCATTTTTTCAGCCCAGGTCATCCGCTCGATCCGTGAAGACCGCTACTCCGATGAAGCGTGCCCAAGATGCGGCCATGACCGTCACGAAAAAGACGCACTCTACTGCCTTCGTTGTGGCACCTGGCTGGATGAAACGACGGAAGACCCCAAAAAGGAAACGCCACCGCAAGAGCCTTAAAATCTACTGACTACTTATTAACCCCGCGTTGTGTCCTCCCCGGTTTGGGGCTGGCACAACGTGGAGAAAGGGTTGGCTTTCGAAGGGCTTAACTTTCGAAGGGAGCCGTGTCACCGCGTCCGGCACGGACAATTTTGGGCGGTAGCTCTCGCAGGTCGATGACGCTGGTGGGGTCCAGGTGGCAGGCGCCACCGTCAATAATCAGGTCCAAATGCGCTTCAAAGCGGTCACGAATTTCCTCTGGGTCGCTCATGGGAAGGTCTTCCCCCACCGGAATCAGCGTAACGCTCATTAGCGGTTCGCCAAGCGCTTGCAGTAGCGCATGAGCAATCCGGTGATCAGGTACGCGTACGCCAATGGAGCGACGTTTGGGGTGCAGCAGCAGGCGCGGGACTTCTGTCGTGGCATCCAGAATGTAGGTGTACGGTCCTGGTGTATGCGCTTTCAGCAGCCGAAACACCGCATTATCTACCTTGGCGTAGGTGCCAATTTCCGAAAGGTCCGAGCACATCAGCGTAAAGTTGTGCTTGTCATCCAGCGAGCGCAACCACTTGATCTTTTCAATAGCCTTCTTTTCGCCCAGATGACAGCCTAACGCGTAACCTGAGTCAGTGGGATAAGCCACCACACCGCCTTTGCGAATAATCTCGATCGCTTGATCAATCAGGCGCTTTTGTGGGTTTTCTGGATGAATCTGGAAATATTGGCTCATTGTCTGCTCCTGCCCGTGGGCGCGTTTCAGTCCATTAGGGTATTCGCTTTTATCAAACGCTTACTCATACCATAGCTGACGCAGCGGCTAATGGACCAGCGGGGGCATCGCGTAAATGCGCTAAGCGAGGGTGCTGCCAAATGGGCGGCGCGGCCGTGCGCGGCACCATGCTCATGCTGCCTGGTGCGGCGTGGCTGCCGGGAAAGTGGAAGTCGCTGCCTAACGAGGCATAAAGCCCACGCTCGACCATTTGACGGGCAAGGTCCCTTGTGACATCCGGATTCTGCTGGCCGCTGACCAATTCAACCGCGTCACCGCCTGCGGCCTGAAAGGTATCCATTAACTGCCCTCGCTTACGCCGGGTTAAGCCGTAGCGTAAAGGATGCGCAATCACCGCAACGCCACCAGAGGCCACCACCCACTCGACGACTTCGCTGATTTCTGGCCAGTGAGCTTTAACATCGCCTTTTTTACCGCTGCCCAGGTAGCGTTTAAACGCAGTGGCCCAATCGGCCACAACCCCCTCGGCCACTAACGCGCGGGCAAAATCAGGTCGACCTAACGGGCGGTCACTACCTGCCTGCTCACGGGCTTTTTCCAAAGCATTTTTAAGGCCCACTTTCTCTAACCGCTCGGCGATCACTTCAGCGCGCTGAATACGCGCCTGGCGCTGCTGTTCAAGCCCTTCAATCAGCAGGCCTTGCAGGCCACCGGGCATCAGCGCCACTACGTGGATGTTGATGCCTTGCCAGCGAGTGGATAACTCACAGCCGGGCACCAGGCATAGCCCGGCTTGTATCGCCGCCTTCCCGGCCTCGTCGATGCCGTCCATGGTGTCATGGTCCGTCAACGCCATGTGGGTAAGGCCGCGCGCTGCGCACAGCGACACTAACTCCGTGGGGGTTAACGCGCCATCCGACGCCGTTGAGTGCATATGCAGGTCAGCCGTGTAGCGCTGATCGGCATCAAACACCGCAGGAAGTAACGTTGCAGGAAGTAGAGGCATGGGCATGACGTCATGTGGCGAGTTTGTCAGAATAGGGATGTCTACCACGAACAGTCATAATGTGCTGTGTTCAAAAGACCTGGTGTTCACAGCGCTGCGCGTGGGACGATTTACAAACGCTCGCCATGGTGCGCGCTTATGTGGATGCGGTCAATGCTGCATAGGGCGCTTTACTGCATGCTTTTAAGGAGTTATCCCCATGCTCTACGCCATTATTAGTGAAGATGTATCGAATAGCCTTGAACGCCGCCTGGCGGCCCGCCCGGACCATTTGGCACGCTTGGAAACGCTACGCGATGAAGGCCGCTTGGTGCTCGCGGGCCCGCACCCCGCTGCGGATACTGAAAACCCCGGCGACGCGGGTTTTAGCGGCAGCCTGGTGGTGGCTGAATTCGACAGTTTGAAAGCCGCTCAGGGCTGGGCTGACGCCGATCCATACATCATTGCGGGTGTCTATGCCAAGGTAATTGTTAAGCCGTTCAAGAAAGTTTTGCCTTGACCGATTAGGGCGAGTGTGGAGGGTCCGCCTGCTAATTCACAGAGCCTGTGGAAAACTCTGTGCAAACCCGGCGGACGCTTTTCGCTAAGCCAGAGATAGCGCCCTGATTAACAAATTGATTATTTTTTAACCACTTCAGTCATTACGGATATCCGCGTGCCTCAACGCCTTACTGATCTACCCCCCTTAGCGGCGTTAAGCGCGCCATTACTCACCTGGAGTGACACTTCACCGCACTCGGATGATTTTGATGACGTGTACTTTTCCCGTGAGGGCGGTCTTGAAGAAACCGAGCACGTTTTTTTAAATACCAACCGCTTGCCTGAGCGATTTGCCGCTTGGGAAAACACGCGCGCCTTTGTGATCGGGGAAACCGGCTTTGGCACGGGCCTTAATATGCTATGTGCCTGGGCCTGCTTTGAGCGGCACGCGCCCGCCGGGGCAAGGCTGCATTTTTTATCCACAGAAAAGTATCCCCTGGATCAGGTATCGCTTGAGCGCGCCCTACGCGCCTGGCCGTCGCTTGCCGGTTATTCACAGCGGCTTTGTGAGCAGTGGCCCTCACCCGTTAGCGGCGTACACCGCCTGCACCTGAGCGACCGCGTGACGCTGGATCTGCATTATGGCGATACCACCGAGCGGCTGACGCTGTTAGATGGTCAGGTCGATGCCTGGTTTCTGGACGGCTTTGCGCCTTCTAAAAACCCGCAAATGTGGCAGCCCGAGCTGTTTGAAGCCATGGCGGCGCGCTCTCGGCCGGGGGCCACCTTTGCCACGTTCACCTGTGCGGGCATTGTTAAGCGGGGCTTGAAAGCGGCAGGCTTTAGCTGGAAAAAAGTCCCGGGCTGCGGGCGTAAGCGCGAAATACTGGCAGGCATGATTGACACACCGCCTACCGATAAGCGCCGTGAGGCAGCGCCCTGGTTTACGCCGCCAGCGCCTCTCCCCACGCAGAAGGTGGCGGTTATCGGAGCAGGGATCGCTGGGTGCAGCGTGGCGGCAGCACTTGCCAAGCGTGGCGTTAATGTGACGGTGATCGAGCGCGAAACACCCGGCGCAGGCGGCTCGGGTAATCGCCAGGGGGCGCTTTATGTGAAGCTTGCGGCCGACACCAACCACCAAAGCCGGTTTTATCTCTCCGGCCTTTTATACAGCCAGTGCTGGCTTAATCAGCTCAAGGTTCCAACGCTTTGGCAGCCCTGCGGCGTCGTGCAACTGGCCACCAACGCGAAAGAGACCAAGCGCCAGCAGCGCTTTAGCGAGCAGCATGCGCTTCCCGAAAGCGTGGTGTCGCCGCTTACCCAAGGGTTGAGTGAGAAAGCCGGTGTGGCCATTGAAGCCGAACACGCCCTGTTTTACCCACACGCAGGCTGGGTGCGGCCCAAAGCGCTATGTGAGCACTTACTCCAAACGCCTAATATCACGCTGAAACAGGGCGATGTCACGTCCCTTACGCGTGAAAATGACCGCTGGCAGCTCGCACTTGCTGATGGAAATACGATAAGTGCAGACCAGGTGGTGATTGCAAGCGCTCACTACGCCAATACGTATACTCAGACGGCCAGCCTGCCGCTCCAACAGGTGCGCGGCCAGGTCAGCGAGGTGAGACTGCCCGCAGGCGTAAAAGGCCCTGAGCGGGTGGTATGCGCCGGAGGCTATGCGTCGCCCGCCATTGAAGGGGTACTTACCTTTGGGGCAAGCTTCGTGCCCAACAATGCTTCTACCGACGTGACCGATACCGACCACCAGCGCAATATTGATGAGCTTCGCCAAACGCTTCCAGCGCTGGTGGCAGAACTTGAAAGCGCAGGCGCCCACCTGACTCCACAGGCGCTTGAAGGACGTGCGGCGGTACGTGCAGCAAGCCCTGATAAAACGCCCTATGCAGGCCCAGTCCCCAATGCCTCGGCCTGGCAGTCAGACTATGCCGTGCTGGCAAAAGATGCCTCGCGGGTGCCAAACGCCCCCGGGGAGCACTACCCAGGGTTGTGGATATCTACCGCCCACGGCTCTCGCGGGCTTTCCAGTGCGCCGTTATGCGCCGAGCTTATTGCCTCCCGGCTGCTTGACGACCCCATGCCGCTTGAGGCTCAGTTGGTCGACCATCTTCATCCTGGGCGACGTATTATCAGCGCGATTGTTCGCGGTCAGTAGTCACCCTCTTCCTCATCATCTGCCAGATCACGACCGAAGGAACGCCACTGCGCCAGGGTCATTACTTCGGTCATTTCAAGCTTGAGGTCATGGGCAATAATCAGCTCACTGCGCGCCAACTGCTGTTTAAGCTCGTCGACCCACCCTTTCATCCCCGTGCCGGTATCGGTGGTGTCATAACCCTGCCGGGTAACAAACGCCTCCAACAACGCATCGAGGGTTTCCGGCGGCAACATGCGGGCGGGTACTTCGATGAAACGGCTCATTCGCTCTGCTCCCACTGCGCAAGGCGTTCAATAAAGGTGGCTTCATCCACAACCTCTACGCCCAGCTGTTCCGCTTTGGTTAACTTACTACCGGCCGCTTCACCGGCGACCAGCGCCGTGGTCTTTTTCGAAACGCTACCCGCTACTTTGGCGCCAAGCGCCTGTAGCCGAGCCTTGCCCTCGTCACGGGTCATGCTTTCCATGGCGCCCGTCAGTACCCAGGTTTGACCTTCTAGCGGTGTAGGGCCTTGGGTAACGTCGGCTTCCTGCCAGGTGACGCCTGCCTCAATCAAGGCAGCCAGGGTCTCCTGGTTATGGGGCTGGCGGAAAAAGGTATGCACGTGGGCCGCCACAATGGGGCCAACATCGTTGACCGCCTCAAGCGCTGCCTGTTCGGCTGCTTGAAGCGCTTGCAACGTTCCAAAATGGCTCGCCAAGTTAGCAGCGGTGGCCTCCCCCACTTCACGAATGCCCAACGCGTAGATAAACCGAGCGAGCGTCGTATGACGAGCTTTATCCAGCGCGTTGACCAGATTAATGGACGATTTTTCGCCCATACGCGGCAAGCTCTGCCATTGCTCAACCGTCAGGTGAAACAGGTCGGCAGGTGTTTTCACCCAATCCAGCTCTACCAGTTGGTCGATCAGTTTGACGCCTAGGCCATCTACATCCAGGGCCTTGCGGCTGGAGAAGTGTTTGAGCGCTTCTTTACGCTGGGCAGCGCAGAAAAGCCCACCCGAGCAGCGCGCTACCGCTTCGCCTGCCACGCGTTCGATATCCGAACCGCACACCGGGCAGTGCTCGGGGAACACAATCGGCTGCGCGTCTATTGGACGTTTTTCCTTATCGACCCGGACCACTTGGGGAATCACATCGCCTGCGCGGCGAATAGCTACTGTATCGCCAATCATGACATCCAGGCGGGTGATTTCATCAGCGTTGTGCAGCGTCGCGTTGGATACGGTAACGCCTGCGACGCTAACGGGCTCAAGCCTTGCCACTGGCGTGATGGCACCCGTACGGCCTACCTGAAACTCAACGTCGTTAAGCGTGGTGATCTCTTCCTGAGCGGGGTACTTAAACGCCGTTGCCCAGCGGGGAGCGCGAGCCACAAACCCAAGTTCACGCTGATAGCGCAGTGCATTCACCTTGATCACCACGCCGTCGATGTCGTAGCCCAACTGGTCGCGCTTCTCACCCAACTGCTCGCAATACTCAACGACCGCCTGCGGGCCAGTCAACACCTTTAGCTCCGCGCTGGCGCGAAAGCCCAGCGTTACCAGTCGATCCATTAGTGCGCTATGCGTGGTGTCGCCCATGTCCGGTTCCAGACGCGCCGCCTGATAGGCATGAAACTCCAACGGGCGGGTAGCAGTAATCTCGGGGTTCAACTGACGTAAACTACCGGCAGCGGCGTTACGCGGGTTGGCAAATACCTTACTGCCCTCCTCGCGTGCACGCTCGTTAAGCGCTTCAAACCCCTGGTGGCGCATGATGACTTCACCGCGCACTTCCAAAAGCTCAGGGATCTGCTTGCCCATTAGCTTTAAAGGCACCGAGCGCAGCGTACGCAGGTTAGAGGTAATGCCTTCCCCAGTGCGGCCATCGCCACGGGTGGCGCCACTCACCAGTACGCCCTGCTCATACACCAGCGATACCGCAGCGCCATCAAGCTTCGGTTCACAGGTAAACTCAACGTCATCTGCTGCGCACTCCAAGCGCTCTGCGACGCGCTCAGCAAAGGCCACGATGTCGCCGCCGCTAAACGCGTTATCCAGCGAGAGCATGGGGATGGCGTGGGCGACCGAAGGAAACCCATCAGCAGGGGCCGCACCCACGCGCTGAGTCGGTGAATCCGGAGAGACGAGCGTTGGGTTTTCAGCTTCCAGCTGCTTTAAGCGTTGCAGTCTCCGGTCGTAGTCAGCGTCTGATAACGTTGGCTCATCCAATACGTAGTAACGGTAGTTGGCTTCATCAAGCTCGGCGCGCAGCTGGGTGACTGCTTCCAGCACTTGGGGGTCAGGCTGACTCATTAACGTTGGTTTCCATCGTACGGGCTAAAATCAATCACAAAAAGACACATCCTGGAACAAAAACACCCGCCTTCTGCAAGAAGGCGGGTGTTTAACAGCAAGCGCTACTTAGTGGGCTTGCATGTGGCGATGCAGGCGGTGGCGGCGTTCAAACTCATGCACCCGCTGGCGGGCAAACTCAATGGTTTGAGCCGTCATGACGCTACGATTCTCATCCTTCAGCTCGCCACTCATATGGCGAACCACGACCATAGCGGTTTCCACCATGGCTTCAAAGGCTGCAGAGCTGTCGACCGCTCCTGGCAAGGGCATCAGAAAGGTGATCCCTGGCGTTACAAACTCACCCATCTCTTCAATAGGGAATGTGCCGGGTTTAACAACGTTAATCATTGAGAACTGAAGTTCGCTGTCGTCACTTTCTGTTTCAAAGCGGTGGAACACACCCATGGCACGGCTGTAGCGTAGGCCGCACGCCATAATGAGATCCAGCAACTTGCTGCCATCGAAGCCTTCCGGGTCCCGGGAGAGCACGCTGATAACCACCACCTCATCGGCGTTGGTCAATGTTTCTTTGGCATGTTCACCCGGCACATCATGACGCAACGCTTTTTCAAGCGTTGGGTGAGCACGTACGACATTATCACGCGAGCCACGCACCGGCGCTTCATCGTAGGCTTCATAGTCATCGTACTGATCCGCTGATGTTTCATGCGCATAAGCAGGTTCAGACTCGTCATGGCGTGCAGCGGCCCGTTGCGCTTCCGCAGCAATTTCGGCGGCTTCGCGGGCTTCGGCCTGTTCCTGGGCAATGCGGGCTTTTTCTGCCTCGGCAGCTTCTTTTGCTTCACGGCGCTGCTCGGCTTCAAGCGCTTTGCGCTCTGCTTTCAGCTTGGCGGCGGCTTCAGCACGCTTGGCCTTTTCAGCTTTCTTACGGGCTTTTTCCTGACGACGCTGTATCAGGCGACGTTTAAGCGAGCGGCCCATACCCTCAAAATCGACCAGCCGATACTCATCAACGGCATCATCATCCAGCTCGTCATACTCGCCGGCCGTATCTTCACGCAGTTGACGACGCTTGGGCGCCCTGGCCGAAGCGGCATCTTCTGGCTCTGCACGCAACACAGGATCGGCGTCTGTTTCAACAGCGAGGACCGGCTCAGCGGGGCTCTCCTTATTCACCGCGACGGATTCATTCACCGCGACAGGCTCTTCTTTCGCAGCAACGGACTCTTCGTTGGCAGTAGATAGGGAGATAGACGGCTCTCCAGTGTGTGGCTTGCTTTGGGTTGGCACTTGCTCGGCAATAGGCGCATGCGCTTCTGACGCTGTTTTGTCTACCGGCTGAGTGTTAACAGGATTGGCTTGTGCCGTTGGCTGGGGTTCAACCTGGCTCACGTCAGCTGGAGCGTCGCTATTCGGGAAGATGCTTGGCTCTCGACGATCAATGTCAGCCGGGCGTGCTTTAGGCGCAGCGGCCTGGCGCTGAGGCTGTGCAGATGCTGCTGTATCCACTGGCGGAGCAGTCGCTTTACGCTTAGGGACCGCATTGGCAAAGGAGCTCCTAAATTCGGATAGCACTCTGGAAGGCCCTGGATGGTCTTGACGTTCCAACTTGGGTTTCGCGCCGACCCCACTATAGTCCGCAGGTTTAACGACACGTGCGCCACCGTTCGGAAGCTCCCAGCTAATTTCGGCTTCTTTAGCCTCATCATCCAGCTCGGTTAGCTTCGCCTCGGGAAGGTCCTTAACCGCCTGGTCCAAACGAGGGACGCGCCGCTGGCGTTGGAGTCGTCGTACACCGTCGACTACGATGAGCGACACCAACGCCAGTCCTAAAATGATTAACCATTCTCTTAGTTCCATGTCGAACATTCCATGGGTCATTTAACCGGTTACTAAAGCGCCATACCTGAGTGAAAACCTTTCAGGTGGTAAATAAATACCACTAGCATAGCGCGGTTACTATAAATAGAGCCATTTTTTAGCGATTTCTACGTTATGGCACGGTTCCTAAGCACAGTTCCTAAGTACAGTTCCTGACGTTTTCTAAGCAATATTGACGTTCATCGTGATCAGACTCAGTTGCTATTATTCAGGTCGTGAATCTGCTCTTTAATCCTGGTGTATATGTACTGCATCTATCTTACTTAATGTTTACTTAATTCTTAAAGCGAAGCGAGCTTAACAACCAACCTGCCACTACTGTATATAAAAACAGCAAAAGGCTTTAATCCAGCTCAGCCACACTAGTTCAAGGTAAATCTACCATAGCATTAACCACAATTTTATAATGATCAATATAGATAAGTTGAGCGTTTTTACACATTTTTTTATTATTTCTACTCAATTTGTTAACAGTTGTAGCAGTTATTTGCTTAACCGTTGGACAGCTTTTGCCAGAATGCATTCGCAAAGTGGCTGGCTAATACACGTGGTCGGGTCAGATGTATTTCTAACGGTATATCCCACGAATCATCCAATGCACGCACTAACCGACCATCGCTAATCTCTTGTTCTGAAAGGCTTTTAGGTATCCATGCCAAGCCTTTATTTTCCAATACCATGGACATCAACACCGCGGCCAAGTGGCTGGTAAAGCGAGGCGCACTTATAAGAGAGGTGGCATTTTCATTAAGCCAGTGGTTAACAACACGGCCTAATCCCGAAGCATCGGTATATCCCAGGTAAGGCAACACTTCCAGGCACTGAGAACTGCTTAATTCTTTTCCCACCAGTGGAATCAGCGAATCCTCGCCCACCTTTATACTCTCAAACTGGTCAGGCGATAACCGTGAGGGAACAGCGCAATGCCGATGGCTTAACAAGAACTGGCAGTCACCTTGTAACAACAACTGCTCACACGTGGACATTGTATCCGAGTGAAGGCGCACGGCCTCCATGGGCGCTCCCTGCTCCAGGGCTCTTATCCAACGGGGGAAGAACGTAAATGACAGCGAGTGCGTCGCTGCAAATTGCAACGTTCGGGTCGCTTCCCCGGCAATTTGCTGTGCTTCAGCCCGCAAGCGGTACAGTCGGCCAATCGCGTCAAACGCGCTGGCCTGTATGTGCTTACCGGCGTCGGTGAGCGTGGTGCCCTGTGGGGTGCGAATAAACAGGCTAACGCCCATCCACTGTTCAAACGCGCGGATCCGTCGGCTGAACGCGGGCTGGGTAATATGTCGGGCGTTTGCAGCACGTACAAAACTGCCGTGCTCGGCAAGGGCGGTAAAGTCTTCTAACCAGACGAGTTCCATGGGGCAATGCCGTTTCAGCATGGGAGCACCTAGTAATAGCATTGGGCAGCCCTCCTTGTCACGCATAGGGTTAAGCACTTAACCACCAAGGAGCTTGCCATGCGTATTGTGGATATTCGCGAGAAAACCGTTTCGATTGCCTCCCCGATTGCCAACGCTTATATCGATTTTTCCAAAATGACCTGTTCGGTCGTGGCCGTCATCACTGATGTGATACGCGACGGTAAACCCGTGATTGGCTACGGTTTTAACTCCAACGGGCGCTATGGCCAGGGAGCGCTCATGCGGGACCGCTTTCTGGATAGAATCACCGAGGCCAACCCCGACACGCTCATTGATCACGCCCGCGACAACCTGGACCCGTTTGCTATCTGGGATACCCTGATGAAAAACGAAAAGCCCGGCGGGCATGGCGAGCGCTCGGTCGCGGTAGGCACGATCGACATGGCAATTTGGGATGCAGTCGCCAAAATCGAGGGCAAACCGCTCTACCAACTGCTTGCCGAGCGTTATCGAAACGGCCAGGCCGACGATAAGGTCTGGGTGTATGCGGCTGGCGGCTACTACTACCCTGGTAAAGACCACACCAGGCTGCAGGACGAAATGCGCAGCTACCTGGCACGTGGCTACAACGTGGTAAAAATGAAGATTGGCGGCGCACCGCTTGAAGAAGATATTCGGCGTATCGAAGCCGTGCTTGAAGTCGTTGGCGATGGCAGCCGCTTGGCAGTAGATGCTAACGGGCGCTTTGACCTGAAAACGGCAATTGCTTACGCCGAAGCGCTAAAGCCTTATAACCTCTTCTGGTACGAAGAAGCCGGTGACCCGCTGGATTACGCGCTTCAGGCGGAGCTTGCCAACCACTATGAATTACCCATGGCGACCGGCGAAAACCTGTTCTCGCACCAGGACGCTCGCAACTTGCTACGCCATGGCGGCATGCGTGCCGACCGCGATTTCGTGCAGTTCGATTGCGCCCTCTCCTACGGGCTGGTGGAGTACATGCGCACGCTAAAAGTGATGGATGAGCTTGGCTGGTCATCACGCCGCGTCGTACCCCACGGTGGTCACCAAATGTCACTGAATATCGCCGCTGGCTTACACCTGGGCGGCAACGAATCCTATCCGGATGTCTTCCAGCCGTTTGGTGGCTTCGCTGACGGCATTCAGGTTGAAAATGGCTACGTCGGCCTGCCTGATATTCCTGGCGTAGGCTTTGAAGCCAAATCCAGGCTGTATGCAGTGATGCGCGAGCTGGGCGAAGGCTAAGCTGAGGCTTAGTCCACCAGCGCTGCGGCTTCATCAATCCCCACCGATACCAGACGCGACACGCCGGGTTCCTGCATGGTCACCCCCATCAGGCGCTCGGCGGCTTCCATGGCAATCTTGTTGTGGGTGATATAGATGAACTGAACGTTTTCCGACATCTCTTTTACGAGCTTGGCGTATCGACCCACGTTGGCATCATCCAGCGGCGCGTCAACTTCATCGAGCATACAGAACGGCGCGGGGTTGAGCTGGAAGATCGAGAACACCAACGAAAGCGCGGTAAGTGCTTTTTCCCCACCGGAGAGCAGATGAATCGTGCTGTTCTTCTTACCCGGCGGACGCGCCATGATCGCCACCCCGGTTTCCAGAAGATCATCACCGGTAAGCGTTAGCCAGGCCGCCCCACCGCCAAACACGCGGGGAAAGAGTTCCTGCAAACCGCTATTCACCTGATCAAACGTTTCCCTGAAACGTACCCGCGTTTCCTGGTCGATACGCTTGATCGCTCGCTCCAGGGTTTCCAGCGCTTCGGTCAGTTCGGCGTGCTGGGCTTCCAAATAGTTGCGTCGCTCGGCCTGCTGGTCGTACTCCTCAATCGCTGCCAGATTAATGGCGCCCAAGCGGCGTATCTTCTCGCCAGTGCTTTCCAAACGCTCCTGCCAAACCTGTTCACTGGCATCGCTTGGAAGGTTCTCGGCCAGGGCATCGGCGTCATGCCCCAGTTCGGCCAACTGCTCATCCTGCGTGGCCGCTTTTAGCGCCAGCGCCTGAACATCCATGCGCCGCTGCTGAAGCTGCTCGCGGCTCTGTTCAAGATTGCGTTCGTGCTGCTGGCGGGCCAGCTCATCATTGCGCAGCTGTTCTGCCAGCGACTGGGCCTGCTGGCGCGTTTCGTTAAGGCGGCGCTCCTGCTGCTCACGCTGATGCAGCAATTCTTCAAGCTCCTCACCGGCCAACTCGTCCGGCTCAAGTAGCGTTTCCCGCGACGCTTCTAGCTCTGCTATGCGTAGCGTCAAGCGCTCTTCGCTGTCGCTTGAGCGCGTCTGCTGGGCGCGCAAACTACTCCGCTCAGCGGTTAACCGCTCACGCTCTAACGCCAGCGTTTGCTGCTGCGCTTTTAACGGGCCGTGTTGCTGGGTCAGTTGGTCGCGCTGTTCGCGCTGGCGGCCACGCTGCTCGCTGGCCTCTTCGCGTGCTTGTGCAGTGGTTTCCAGCGTTTCCATCGCCACATTCCAACGAGCACGCTGCTCCTCCAGGGTAAGCGTTAACGCCGCTTCATCCTCTTGCAGTTGCCCAAGCTCCGCATCAAGCTCGGTGGCCCGGCTCTCCAAATGCTCAAGCTTTTGGGCAGCGCTACGCTCTTTAATAGCCAACTGCTGAACGCTTGCAGCATGACCACGCTCCTGCTCAGCCTGCTGTTCACGGGAAAGCTCCAGGGCTTCAATAGTCTCACTGGTCGTTTCGCACTGCTCTTCAGCCAGCGCCAGCGCGTCTTCATCCTGCTCGCGCAGGGCGTCCAGCTCCTTGAAACGGCGTCGCGTTACCAGTAAGGCATCAACGCCTTCGCCATTGGCCTGCTGATGCAGCCAGCCGCGCCCCCGCCAAACGCCGTCACGGCTAACAACGCTTTCTCCCGCTGCAAGGCCGGGCGCAAGCTGCTCAGCCTCGGCGCCGGACTCAACGTAGTGAATACTTGCTAACCATTCACCTATCGCACCAGCGCCGCTTACCAGTGAATCCAGCCGCTGGCCCTGGGTTGAAGCGGCGGGCGCTTGCTCATCAATCAAACACCAGTCGGTAGCCAGCGCCTGCGGCAACGCGGCAAGCTGGTGGCTTGCGACCAGTCGAGCATTCAACCAGGGCGCCAACAGCCAGGAAATGACCGTCTCCCAACCAGGTGTCACGCTGAGGGTTTCACCCAGGCGGGGGGCATTACTTAGCCCGTGGGTTGCCAGAGTTGCTTCCATGTCCGGGTCGTGGTCGGCCAGCGCGGCATCCATCAGGGTCTGCAGCGAGGCCAGTTCACCCTGGCGCTGGCTCAATTCAGCGCGTTTATCATCACGGGTAAGCGTTGCCTGTTGATAACGCTGTTTAGCATCACTGTACTGCTGCTGCCACTGTTCACGCGTTTGGGTGAAGGCTTCGGAACGCTCTTCAGCTTCTTCCAACTGTGCCTGGAACTGAGCGTGCTCTTCGCGTAGCGCGCTCAAATCCGCCAAATCGCCGCGCTGCTGACGCCGCCGCTGGCTTTCTGCCTGTAGGCGTTGAATACGCTGCTCTAAATCGCGCAGCTGGTCCTGGCTGCGGTCGGCTTCGCGGCTGGCATCGCGCCAGCGATTTTCGGCGTCCGACCACTGCTGCTCGGCGGCTTCCATGGCGGGGGTAGCATCGGCCAGGGCCTGTTCCAGGGCGTCCAGCTGCTCTTCCAGCGCTTCGTGTTCGGGCGCCAGGCCCTCAAAGCGTTCGTCGATGGCGGCAAGACGCTCTCGGTCGCCTTCGCTCACCAGGCGTTGCTCATCCAGTTCGCGCCGTGCAGTGGCAATATCGTTGGCTAGCTGGGCCTCACGGCTACGCCGGTGGGCCTGATCCTGCTCCAGCCGTGCAATGCGCGTGGTGGTTTCAAAAAACTGCTGCTGGTGGCGCTCCAGTACCTCAGCCAGCTCATCGTGCTGCTCACGAGCTTGCTCCAGGCGGGTTTCGCACTGGCGTACGCCAAACACATCTTTTTCAACTGAGATTTCCAGCTCACGAACCCGGCTCTCCTGCTGCGACTGCTCTGCTCGCAAGGTGCGCCCGCGTAGCAGTGCCAGCTCGCCTTTAAGCCGGTACTCCTGCTGCTTTAACTCCTGATAGCGTTTGGCCGCCTCGGCCTGGCGCTTTAAGCGCTCAAGCTGTTTATCCAGCTCCTCGCGAATATCGTCCAAACGCTCAAGGTTTTCCTGGGTGCGCCGCATACGATTTTCGGTTTCGCGGCGGCGCTCCTTGTATTTAGAAATGCCCGCGGCTTCTTCAAGCGTTGAGCGCAAATCATCGGGGCGAGCTTCAATCAATCGCGAGATCATGCCCTGGCCGATAATCGCGTAGGAGCGCGGGCCAAGCCCGGTGCCCATAAACAGGTCGGCGATATCCCGTCGACGGCACTTTTGGCCATTGAAGAAGTAGTTGGACTGGCCGTCGCGGGTCACTAACCGTTTGACCACGATTTCCGCGTATTGGGCATACACGCCACCCATGGTGCCGTCGCGATTGTCGAACTTGAGCTCAATAGACGCCTGGCCCACCGGCTTGCGCCCAGTCGAGCCATTAAAGATAACGTCGGCCATGGACTCGCCACGCAGGGTTTTAGCGGAGGACTCGCCCATCACCCAGCGCACGGCGTCGATAATATTGGACTTGCCACAGCCATTGGGGCCGACAATCGCGGTCATATTACCGTCGAAGGGCACCGTGACCGGATCGACAAACGACTTGAATCCAACAAGGCGGATAGAGGTTAAGCGCATGCCAATCCTACAAAAAATTATTTATAAACATGAGAAGTATTCAAAATACATGATTCATAACGACTTCGGCAGCGGTGATTGGCTCAGGGCTCATCAGCCGCCGCTGTTTCGGATGTATCGGCCAGGCGTTCCTGGGCCGCGCGGATACCTTCGCGTAGCGAGTCGGCCGTGTTCGGATCGTTGACCGTTGCCAGCGCGCGCCGCCAGTGCTCCATTGCGCCCTCGTAATCGCCGTTATCAAACGCGTGAATGCCTAACAGACCGAGCACCGTTGGTTGGCGTGGGTCCTGAGCCAGCGTTTCATTCACCAAACGCTGCACATCCGGGGTCAGCTCACGTCCTGCCATAAAGAAGCGAATTTGCGCAAGCTGGGCGAGCAGTGCAGGGAGCCGGCCTTCCAGCGCGATGAGCCGTTCCAGCGCATCGATGGCGTTATCTTCCTGGCCGGTATCGCGATACAGCGGAAACAGCGAGGCCCACACGTTGGCATTGCCCGGCTGAAGCGCGGCCTGCTCTTCCATACGACGAATATACGTGTCTGGAGTAGCGCCGGGGTCGTTGAGTAATTCCTGCTGAACGCCATACAGGGCAAGATCACCCTCGGCCCCCTCTTCCAGGTACCAAAAAAGACTGATGGCCACCACACTCAAGGCAATCAATGGCACAGCTAAACGCCCGGCAAGGGGCGATTGTAGCGGTCGTACGGCCAGCGTGGCAGTGTCTTCCAGAAGGCTACGCTCAAGTTCCAGCGTTCCTTCTTCAAACTGCGCGGCACTAACATCGCCACGCGCATGAGCCGCCTCTAACGAGGCAAGCCGACGCTGAAAAATGGCCACGTTCTGCTCGGCCGAAGTGTCGTTGGCTTCATATGCGCGTTGCTGGTCATAAAGCGCATGCGCCTTACGCAGCGGGGAAAGTAGCAAGACAATCGCTGGCAATATGACAATCGCCATGGCGACCCATAAAAGCGTCATGAGGATCTCCTGCGCTGAATCAGCGCATCCAGCCGAGCGCGCTCTTCAGCACTTAGCGCCTTGGCAGACGCATGGCGCCGTGCACGCACAATCAGCAGCACGATCAAAACACCCCCGACGCCTAACCCGATGGGCAGCCCCCACAGAAGATAGGTGCGGCTCTCCAGGCGCGGATTATAGAGAACATAGTCACCAAAGCGCTCGACCATGTGATTGATCACTTCGCTATCGGAGCGCCCATCCTGCAGCATTTGATACACCCGTTCGCGCATATCGGCGGAGATAGGCGAGTTCGAATCATTGATGGCCTGGTTTTCACACAGCGGGCAGCGCATGGACGCGGTTAATGCGTGATAACGCTGCGCCAGCACCGGGTCGTCAAACTCACGCAGCTCGATTCCCTCCGCCACAACGCTTGCCGACAACAGCAGCAGGAAGAGCACGGCCAGGGTCCGTATTAACGCCATTTGGCTACCTCCGGCAAAATACGCTCGGCCATATCCTGAGGCGAGATATCGCCTTTATGGTGATAGCGAATTATCCCATCGGCATCGACCAGAAACGTTTCCGGCGCGCCATAAACGCCGAGATCAAAGCCCAGGCTGCCGTCAGGGTCAAAGATATTCACTTCAAACGGGTCGCCAAACTCGTTTAAAAAGTGCATTCCCTTCTCGCGGGTATCGCGATAGTTCACCCCGACCATACGAACACCCTGGTCGGCCAATGCCAAAAGCTGGGGCATTTCCTGCTTGCAGGCCGGGCACCATTCGCCCCACACATTAACTAGCGAGACCTCCCCCTGGAGCAGCGTTTGATCAACCAGGCGGCCTTCATCACGCAGCGTGGAGGCCTCAAATGTCGGGAACTCACGTGCCATCAGCGCCGAGTCCCGGGCTGACGGGTCATGCTGCAAACGCTGATATAAAAACAGCGCCACCAGAAGAAAACCCAGCGGTAGCAGTAACAGCCATAGTCGACGGCTCATAGCGCGGCTTCCTGCGTTTTGGGCGAGCGGGCCACGTCGGCACGGTCGGCCGTTCTGGTTCGGCGATAGCGCTTATCCACTATTGCCAGTATGCCGCCTAACGCCATCAACAAACCGCCCAACCAAAGCCAGCGTACAAAAGGCTTATATTGAATGCGCATGGCCCAACTGCCATCCTCCAAATCTTCACCCATGGCAACGTAAAGATCCCGAAACAGGCCGGGGCGTAGCGCGACCTGGCTCATGGGCATACCCGTTGCCAGATAAAAGCGCTTCTCAGGGCGCATAATAAAACCACGCCCTGATTCGATATTGCGCACCTGAATGACGGCCGTATCGGCCATAAAGTTGGCGCCTCGGCGGCTTTTAAGCTCCGTCAACGTGAACTGATAGCCCGCGACGTCAAGCTCGGTGCCCGGCGCCATACGCACCGTGCGCTCAGTGGCATAGTTGGACACCACGGCCACACCAATAATCGTCACTGCAATTCCCACGTGCCCGAGCACCATGCCCCAATATGCCAGGGAAAGCTTGCGCAAACCCGCCAGGCGGCTGGCGCCGTGGCGGGTTTTATCCCACATGTCCTTCCCAATCGGCAGCACGATCCACAGCGCAGCCACAATACCCAATGAGGCCCACAGGTTCCATTCACCGGTGTATATCAGCGGCAACACCATACCCAGCACCAGCGCAGCGACGCCAGCAAGCCACAGCTTACGGCGCAGCTCACTGGCCGACATGCTCTTCCAGCGTGCGACCGGACCAAGCCCCATAAAGAGACACATCACAACCGTCAGCGGTACAAAAAGTGCATTAAAGTACGGCGGGCCCACGCTGATTTTACCCAGCTTGAGCGAGTCTAAAATCAGCGGGTAGAGCGTACCCAGCAAAATGGTCACGGTCATGATGACCAATAGAATATTGTTGATAAGCAGCAGCGAATCTCGTGATAGCCAGTTGAAGCTCGCATGATGGCTCACGCGGGGCGCGCGCAGCGCAAATATCAGTAGAGAAAGCGTCACGGTGATCGTCAGCAGCACCAGAATAAACAAGCCGCGTGAGGGGTCATTGGCAAACGCGTGCACCGAGGTAAGTACACCAGAACGCACCAGAAAGGTACCCAGCAGCGATAGCGAAAAGGTAAAAATGGCCAGCAGTACGGTCCAGCTTTTAAACGAGCCGCGCTTTTCGGTGACGGCCAGCGAATGGATCAGCGCGGTGCCGGTTAGCCAGGGCAGCAGCGAGGCGTTTTCTACCGGGTCCCAGAACCACCAGCCTCCCCAGCCAAGTTCGTAGTAGGCCCACCAACTGCCCAATGCAATACCCACCGTCAAAAAGGCCCAGGCAATATTGGTCCAGGGGCGCGCCCAGCGCGTCCAGGCCGCATCCAACCGCCCACCCAGCAGCGCGGCAATGGCGAAGGCAAACACGACGGAAAACCCGACATAGCCCATGTAGAGCATCGGCGGGTGAACAATCAAGCCAATATCCTGAAGCAGCGGATTAAGGTCCGCGCCATCGTGAGGCACATTGGGCAAAAGCCGCTCGAAGGGATTGGACGTCAGCAGGATAAACAGTAAAAATCCCACGCTAATCAAGCCCATCACACCCTGTACCCGCGCTACCATGTCGCGAGGCAGGCCGCCTGAAAAGCGCGAAGCGGCATACCCCCAGCCCGCCAGCATCAGGCTCCACAACAGCACCGACCCTTCGTGGTTGCCCCACACCGCACTGAGCTTGTAGTACCAGGGCAACAGCGAGTTGGAGTTGTTGGCGACGTTCGCCACGCTGAAGTCATCCAGCGCATAGCTGGCGGTTAGGCACATATAAGCCACTGCGATAAACAGAAACTGCCCCGTGGCCATGGGATGACCATATGCCATCCAAAGCGGCCTGCGCGTGGCCGCCCCGGCTAACGGCATTACGCCCTGCAATACTGCTATTAGCAGGGCAATAATTAACGCGAAGTGCCCAAGCTCAGGGATCAATTTTACCAACATCGGCACTCCAGCATGACACGGACTCTAGGGTATAGGACATTGGCTCAACCTATTCACGCTTGGCTGCTTCAACCGGTTGGTCCTGATAATCAGCAGGCGAGTAACCTGCCTCTTCTAACGCTTGCGACACTTCGGGCGGCATGTAGTTTTCATCGTGGCGAGCAAGCACCTTGTCAGCGATAAACCGCCCGTCTGTAGACAGTTTGCCTACCACTACCACGCCCTGCCCTTCGCGAAACAGATCCGGCAGGATGCCGTTATAGGCCACCGCAAGCTCGTCCACGTAGTCGGTTACCAGGAACTCGACATTCAGGCTTTGCGGGTCACGGACAACCGAGCCCTCCTTTACCATACCGCCTGCACGGATTGTCCGCTCGATGGGCGCGTCCCCTAGGGCAATCTGCACCGGACTGTAGAACAGGTTGATATTAGTGCGCAGGGCATAGAGCGTGAGGCCTACCGCCACGGCGGCTAGCGCCAGCGCGCCGAGAATGATCACTAGCTTCTGGCGACGTTTAGGTGTCATCAGCATGTCTCGCTTGATGGGGTGGATGACGGTCACCACGTCGGGCACGGCGTTTTACAGCACTGGCCAGTTGGCGGCGCTCAAAACGAGCATGAATGATGCAGGCAACCATCAGAAGTGCCGTGACGCCCCAGGCCGCCCACACGTAAGGTCCGTGTCCGCCCATGGCCAAGAACGCGCCAAACGATGTAAATGCCATTACCGCGCCTCCCTGATCAAATCCCTGACCCAGCGCTTATCAATTTCCCGACGCAGGATTTCACTACGCGTACGCATCAGTGTGAGAGCGATAAAAAAACAGTAGAAGCCCAGCACCATGATCAGTAACGGCAGCCACATTTCCGTGGGCATGAGGGGCCGCGACGTCAACGTAAAGGTCGCCGACTGGTGGAGCGTAAACCACCAGTCCACCGAGTACTTGATAATCGGAATATTGATGACCCCAACCATGGCCAGTACCGAAGCCGCTTTTGATCCACCCTCACGACGGCTAAAAGCACTGCGCAGGGCGATCACCCCTAGAAACAGGAACAACAGAATCAGCATGGAGGTCAGTCGGGCGTCCCACATCCACCAGGTGCCCCAAGTGGGCACACCCCACACCGCTCCGGAAAAAAGCGCCACAAACGTCATCACCGCCCCAAACGGCGCCATGACTGTCGCGGCCATATCCGCCACCTTGATCTTCCATACCATGAAGACCAGGCTCGCCACCGCCATCGAAACAAACACCGACTGGGCAAGAAAGGCGGCGGGCACGTGGACATAAATAATCCTGAAACTATCGCCCTGCCCCTGATTCACCTCGGTGGGTGCAAAGGCTAACCCCCATACCGTACCGGTCGCAATGAGTATCAGGGAGACTGCCCAACACCAAGGCTGCACCTTTGCGCTCATTACATAAAACCATTTGGGCGAGCCCCATTTATGAATAAAGGTCCACATGGCGTGTTCTGTCCTCAACCGTTGATACTGATGCGTAGCGAGGCGGCAATCGCCCAGGGAGCCAACAGTAGCGACGCGGCCAGCAGGGCCCCGAGCATGGCCAGGTGCGCCGCGACACCTTCACCGATGACAGCAGCCTGCACCGCCCCAACCCCAAAAATAAGCACCGGTATATACAGCGGCAGTATAAGCAGCGACAGCAGTACACCGCCTCGCGCGATACCGACGGTCAACGCCGCACCAATCGCGCCAAGCAGGCTCAAACTGGCGCTGCCCAGCAAAAGCGAAAGCGCAAGCACCACATAGCTGCCCGGAGGCAGGGCCAGCGTCACACCTAGAAGCGGCGCGACCAGTGCCAGCGGCAGCCCGGTCAACAACCAGTGGGCAAGTACCTTGGCCATGCTAAGCGCGACTAGCGGCTGAGGCGCGAGCAGCATCTGCTCAAGGCTGCCGTCGTCATAATCGGTGCGAAACAGGCTATCCAGCGACAAAAGCGCCGCCAGAAGCGCCGCTACCCACAAAAGACCTGGCGCGATCAGCGCAAGCACGGCGCGGTCGGGTGAAATGCCGATTGGGAACAGCGTTATCACCAGCGCGAAGAAGACCAGCGGATTGAGCAGCTCGCCGCGGCGTCTGAACATCAGTGTTACATCACGCTTCAGGGTGGCGGTAAAGGCAATCCACAGCCCGCCCGGCACTGGCGTTTCAAGTAGTGTAGTGGTCGCCTTCTGCCCCTGCGTCATTGTCTACCCCAGTTGAATACAGCGAGCGGCGGGCGAAGCATTCAGCCCATGGTGAGTGGTTACCAGAATGCTTCCCCCGGCTTGAGCATGAGCTGAAAGCTGCGCTTCAAGCGCGGCTACGCCTTGGTGGTCAATGGCGGAAAACGGCTCGTCAAGCACCCAGAGTGGACGGCGCGTCAGCGTTAACCGGGCCAGCGCCACACGGCGCTGCTGACCCGCCGACAGCTGGCCGGCCAATACGTCCTCAAAACCGCCAAGCCCTACTTGCTCCAAAGCGCTCAGGCGCTGCGATTCATTACCCCGCTCGCCGCTTAGCGCCTGGTACCAGGCCAGGTTTTCAAGCGGTGAAAGCCCAGCCTTGATGCCTGGCGAATGTCCCAGATACAGCAGGTTGGCCAGATAATGTTCACGCACCTTGCGAAGTGGCGCGCCGTTCCAGAAAAGCTCGCCTTGGTAATCACTCAGTTGACCTGCCAGCAGCTTTAACAGTGTGGTCTTGCCGCTGCCATTGGGGCCTTCAATTCGAACAATGTCACCGCTGCGAATCGTGAGATCGAGCCCTTCAAATAGCCAGCGCCCATCACGCTCGCAGGCTAGTTGTCGTGCTTGCAGGCACAGGCTCAAAGGTGTCTCCCAACAGGTTGATAGTTAGCCAAAACTCTACACGGAAAGCCAGGTTATCTCCAGCCAATCGCAGCGGCCGTGAGAATGCACCAAGCGTGCTGACGGAACCAGCATTTTGAATAGCCAAAGGCACTGGATAAAAACAGCACTACCACTGTATGCAAAAACAGCTGTATACTAAAACACTGTATGAAAAGACATGCCAGCAACCTGCTGGCTTGCCACTACTAAACGCCTAGGGAAAGGGCGCTGCATTGGAGAATTTCCTATGAATATATCGATGTCAGCACCAACTCACGCCGGTTCTACCGTATTGAGCAGCGCGTCCTGCGCACCTAAAGGCATTCAATCGGCACGCGCCTTTAAAACAGCACCACGCAGAACGCGGCACAATACCTACGCCCTAAAAATACGTGGCAACCGAATGCGTGATTGCAACTTGTTTGATGGAGATGTCATTATTATTCGGCGTTTTCAATGCGATACCCACGAAGAAACCGCCGTCGCTCACATCAATCAGCAGCCTGTTGCGTTGAAGCAGCTCTCGATCAGTCGCTTTGGCGTACATTTATGGCCTGCCGATACCCAAGCGCCGGATCTCTTTTTGCACAATCGCGATATTCAAGTGTTAGGAATGGTAATGGGTGTGGCGCAGGATAGTGCCAACGACCTTGCTGCCAATTCTTATGGCCTTATGGAGCACTGATTGCGTTATCAAGTTCCTGATTTAGCTGCCTCGCAGTGGCATACCGCCGAGATAGAGGTCGAAAAAAGCCAGTTTCTGGCGTGGCTATGCCATGCGCCAGATGTGGCCGCTTTTAGTGCACTTCTTGAAGCGGCAAGAGCTGCTCACCCCAATGCCAGCCATCACTGTACGGCTTATATTGCTGGGCCGCCCGGGGAGCAAACACTGATTGGTTTTTCCGATGATGGCGAGCCTGGCGGCACGGCTGGCCGGCCAATGTACCAGGTACTTCAAGGCAGCCAAATGGGTGAAATCGGCGGTGTCGTGACGCGCTACTTTGGCGGCACCAAACTAGGCACCGGCGGGCTGGCACGGGCTTACGCTCAAGCCATCAGCCATGCGTTGGAAACCTTACCGACGCGTGAAGTGATTGAGCGAGACGCCTACACGCTACGCCTTACCTTTGCCAGCGAGGCGATCGCCCGCGCCTGGTGCGACGAAAAGGCCATCCCCATTGAACACGTCAACTACGATGGCGAAGGTGTTCAGCTCACCATTGGCTGGCCCCGCGACCATACGTTCGACCTTTCCCCCTTGGAAAATCGCCTAAAGTGCACGCTGGACGTTACCCCGGTAAACGCACCCGCCCCCTGAACCAAAAACGGCTTACGGTGTAAACCGTAAGCCGTGCATGGGGCACTTCTGCTTCCCCGTCAATCCTGTCTATTTATCCCAAATATTTAATCATTACCCCGGCAGCCACGGCAGAACCAATTACCCCTGCCACGTTTGGGCCCATCGCATGCATCAACAAGAAGTTATGCGGATTGGACTCCAGACCGACCTTATTAGCCACGCGCGCTGCCATAGGCACAGCAGATACCCCGGCAGCACCTATCAGCGGATTAATCGGCATACGGCTCATTAGGTTCATTAGCTTGGCCATTAACACCCCGGCGGCGGTACCGATCCCGAAGGCCACGATGCCCAGCCCCAGAATCCCGAGGGTTTCCACCGTCAAGAAGCTTTCCGCCATCAGCTTTGAGCCAACAGAAAGCCCTAGAACGATCGTCACGATGTTGATCAGCGCATTCTGGGCGGTATCCGAAAGCCGCTCTACCACGCCGCATTCGCGCATCAAATTACCAAAGCAGAACATCCCCAGAAGCGGTGCTGCGTCGGGTAGAAACAGCGCGACCAGGATCAACAGCATGAGTGGAAAAATCACTTTTTCCAGCCTGGAGACGGGGCGCAGCTGCGTCATTTTTATCTGACGCTCTTTTTCAGTGGTTAACAGCCGCATGATAGGTGGCTGGATTAACGGCACCAGCGCCATGTACGCGTAGGCCGCCACCGCGATAGCACCCAATAGCTCTGGCGCAAGCACGCTGGACACATAGATAGACGTTGGCCCATCGGCGCCGCCGATAATCCCGATCGCTGCCGCCTGGTTCAGCGAGAAGTCCATGATGCCCATGGAGGTCAGCACAACAGCACCAAACAGCGTGGCGAAAATACCAAACTGGGCCGCAGCACCTAGAAACAGCGTACGAGGGTTGGCAAGCAGCGGGCCAAAGTCAGTCATGGCCCCCACGCCCATAAAGATCAACAGCGGCGCGATACCCGATGCAATGGCCACTGAATAGAAGTTATACAGCATGCCATTGCTGTAACCGACGCTTGTCGCAATATCCTTAGCGGCACGCAGCTGCTCTGGCGCTACCTCACCATGGGCAACTACTTTGAGCGTTTCACGCCACGCATCAATACCTGCCAAAGGATCCAGCATTACGCCCAGCGCGGCACCAACCTGCTGAAGCACGGCAGGCTTGCCAACCTCAATGGCCTGGTCCAGCGCTGAAATCGCAAGGCCAGCTTCGGGAATATTGGCAAGAATCCCCCCAAAACCAATCGGCACTAACAGCAGCGGCTCAAATTTCTTATGGATCGCCAAATAGAGCAGCAGCAGCCCGACCCCGATCATGACCACTTGGCCAAGCTCAAGGTTATAAAGCCCCGAGCCCTCCCATAACGTGACTAGCTTATCCATTCCCGAGGCCCTTAAAGCTCAATCAGTACGTCGCCAACAGCTACGCTGTCGCCTTCACTAACATTGACTTTCGATACCGTGCCGGCACTGCTGGCGCGAATTTCGGTTTCCATTTTCATTGCTTCAAGAATGATGACCACTTCCCCATCCGCCACCTGGTCGCCAGGGCGCACATTCACCTTGAAGATATTGCCAGCAAGCGGTGCTTCTATGGTTTCACCACTGCTGGCCGCCGGGGCGGGGCTCGCCGCAGGCGCAGCCGACTGCTCTTGCACCTGGCCAATATCGCCGCCTTCAGAAACTTCCACTACAAACGCTTTGCCATTGAGCTTTACGGTATAGGTTTCAGGGCCACGTGCCGCTTCTGGCGCACTGCCTTGAGTAACCACCGGAGGCTTGGCAGGCTCGCTACCAGCCGCCTGGGGCGCGGGTTCGAAAGCGTCCGCGTTATCACGATTTTTAAGAAACTTCAGACCGATTTGTGGGAACAAGGCGTAGGTGAGGACATCATCTATTTCACAGTCGCCTTCTGCCAGGCGTACCTGCTCGGCGCCGGCTTTCTCTTTAAGCTCTGCCGCCAGCTTTTGCATTTCAGGTGCAAGGTTATCCGCCGGGCGACAGGTAATCGGCTGACCGCCTTCCAGCACGCGGGCTTGAAGCTCGGTATTAAAGGGGGCGGGTGCCGCGCCGTATTCACCTTTCAGCAGCGCCTGCACTTCTTTGGAAATGGACTTGTAACGCTCGCCCATCATCACGTTCATTACCGCTTGAGTACCGACGATTTGCGACGTGGGCGTCACCAGCGGAATAAATCCCAGGTCTTCACGCACGCGAGGAATTTCGCCAAGCACATCGTCCAGCTTGTCGCCCGCACCCTGCTCTTTCAGCTGACTTTCCATATTGGTCAGCATGCCGCCTGGCACCTGGGCTACCAGAATGCGCGAATCGATGCCGCGTAACGAACCTTCAAAAGCAGCGTACTTTTTACGTACTTCACGGAAATAGCCCGCGATGTCTTCCAACAGCTCAAGGTCCAGCCCGGTATCACGGTCGGTATCCTTGAGCATCGCAACAACGGACTCTGTGGGGCTATGTCCATACGTCATCGACATGGACGAAATCGCGGTATCGACGTTATCGATACCGGCCTCGACTGCCTTAAGAATGGTGGAAGTGGAAAGTCCTGTCGTGGCATGGCAGTGCAGGTGAACAGGAATAGACAGATTTTTCTTCAGCCGCGTTACCAGCTCAAATGCGGTGTAAGGCGTTAACAGCCCCGCCATATCCTTGATAGCCAGCGAGTCTGCGCCCATTTCGGCAATATTGGTCGCTAGATCGACCCAGCTATCCAGGGTATGTACCGGGCTTACCGTGTAGGAAATGGTGCCCTGCGCATGCCCACCCACCTGACGAACCGCTTTAATCGCGCGCTCCAGGTTGCGCGGGTCATTCATGGCATCAAACACACGGAACACATCAACGCCATTGGTTTTGGCCCGTTCGACAAACTTATCGACTACGTCATCCGCATAGTGGCGATAGCCCAACAGGTTTTGACCACGCAGTAGCATGGCTTGAGGCGTATTGGGCATCGCCTCTTTTAATGCCCGAATACGCTCCCATGGGTCTTCGCCTAAATAACGAATGCATGCATCAAAGGTGGCGCCCCCCCAGGTCTCTAGCGACCAGTAGCCAACACGATCCAGCTTTTCAGCGATGGGCAGCATGTCGTCCAGACGCAAGCGGGTCGCAAACAGTGATTGATGGGCATCACGCAGTACCACATCGGTAATTCCCAGCGGGCGTTTTGTCTCATTCATAGCAGTAGCTCACACGTTAAAATTATTGATATGTAGTAAAACTAACAAAATAAAGGCAAAAAAGGGGATAGGCTGACTAAAAAATTACCGATTAGTGACGCTTTAATGAGCGGTAACGATGCACCGCAGCACTGATAACTGCAGTCACTTCCTCGTCCTCGCCACTCAACGCGGGAGCAGACGAAGGCTTTGTACCTGTTAACGTCGGCACAGGCGTCGGCTGAAAACGACCTAACAGTTTTGACATCAACGTAACGCTAATGACTAAAATAGTAAGAAAAACAAAAACAAAGCCCATCCCAAGCCCCATAATTGCGAGCCCTTCCTGGAGTAGTTCTGCATTCTGCATAATGTCTCTCTTGTTGTAGAACATAAATTAACGCTTAAAGGGCTCTAAAAGCCCCTTGGCGCCGTCAAAGTAATACACTAACCTGCCACACCCAGCATAAAACGCAATCGCGCCATAGTGGAAGTCATGGTTGTTAATTTACTACAAAACGGAAAAATTGGCCTCGCCCCGATGGAGGGCGTTATCGACGCCCTCACCCGCGACTTATTAACGCGTGAGGAAGGCTTTGATTGGACCGTTACCGAATTTGTCCGCGTGGTCGACACGCGCCTCCCGCCCCGAGTGTTTTACAAGCACTGCCCTGAGCTTACCAACCGCCCTGTTGCGACCGCCAGCGGCATTCCCGTGCATTTGCAACTGCTTGGCTCTGACCCCAAGGCGCTGGCTGAAAATGCTCGCCAGGCGTTAGCGCTGGGTGCTGTCAGCGTGGACTTGAATTTCGGCTGCCCGGCCAAGCTGGTTAATCGGCATGATGGAGGCGCCTCGTTACTACGCCGCCCAGAACGCGTCTACCAGGCAGTGAAGGCCGTCTCCGAAGCACTTGAGGGTCAAATTCCGGTCACCGCTAAAATCCGCCTGGGCTTTTCAGACCGGCGCTTAGCCGTCGCCTGCGCCCAGGCGACCCAGGCAGGCGGTGCCGCTCGCCTGGTTGTTCACGGCCGCACACGTGATGAAGGCTATCGCCCTCCGGCTCACTGGGAGTGGATCGGCCGAGTGCGCCAGCAGGTATCGATACCCGTGGTTGCCAATGGCGATATATGGACGCTGGAGGCGTACTGGAAAGCGCGCACCCTGTCAGGCTGCAGAGATGTGATGTTAGGCCGTAGCGCGCTAGCAGACCCCTGGCTTGCGCCACGTATCCGGCACTGGCAGCGAACCGGTGAACGACTGCCTGAAACCACATGGCCAATGCGTGCCAGCGTGATCAAGGAGTACGCGCACCTTCAGCGGCAGCATCTGCCCGACCGGGTTGTGGTCTCGCTGGTAAAGCAGTGGCTCGCACAGATGCGTCAGGGCAATGAAGAAGCCAACCAGCACTTTCAGCGGGTTAAACGCCTAACGGACCTTGATACCCTGCTTAAAAGCCTGGTCATCGACACAGCGCACTCTGAGGCGGCTGTCAGCTGCCACTAAGCAAGCGCATTGACCAAAAAAAAGCGCCCTCGCAATGCGGGGCGCTTAAAACGATCCAAAACCAAAGCGCGAGCCGCCCTGGTCAGGCTAGAAAGCAGAAAACCCGCTCTCATAAAAGAGAACGGGTTTAGAATCTGGCGCGCCCGGGAGGATTCGAACCTCCGACCCCCTGATTCGTAGTCAGGTACTCTATCCAGCTGAGCTACGGGCGCTTTAGTGATGTAAATACTCATTACTAAACATGATGAAGTGCTTATGCTTAAATACTTGTAATGAAATACTTATAGGCTTCCGCCTTACATCAGGTTAGAAGATGGCGCGCCCGGGAGGATTCGAACCTCCGACCCCCTGATTCGTAGTCAGGTACTCTATCCAGCTGAGCTACGGGCGCATCTTCTAATGTGCGGCTGGCGGAGAGAGAGGGATTCGAACCCTCGATAGGGCTATAAACCCTATACTCCCTTAGCAGGGGAGCGCCTTCAGCCACTCGGCCACCTCTCCTCAACAGCACGGCGCGAATGTTACCGATTTCAGCGACTGCTGTCTAGTCCTATGCCGATTTTTTTCGCGCCAGCTTCATCTTACCGTTGATACGCCCTGTATTGGGCGCGATAAAAGCGACCATTTATTCTGCTTCGCTTTCTTCACTGCTACGCTCGCGCTGGATGCGCTGATAGATCTCTTCACGGTGTACAGCCACGTCTTTCGGCGCATTGACGCCGATACGCACTTGATTACCTTTCACACCTAACACTGTGACGGTGATTTCATCACCTATCATCAATGTTTCGCCAACTCGGCGGGTTAGGATGAGCATGGCTGATCTCCTTCTCAGACGTTTTATACAACGGGCTGTGTCCACCAGAGGCGCCACTAAGCCATTATGCGGCATAGCGGCGCGCTAACCAATGCCTCTGACTCCATGACACCCAAACCTCCCGTTGAAAGAAAGCTCACCACCGGCAAGTAGCGAGTACCTTTTCAGCGTAGAAGGTTTAAGGCAGAAATGTTATTCAGATTCTATGTCTGACTTATCCAGGCCAAATGCCTTGTGTAACGCGTTAACGGCAAGTTCCATATGCTTTTCATCAATCACCACTGAGATTTTAATTTCAGAGGTGGAAACCATACGGATATTGACGTTTTCATCAGCCAAAACGCGGAACATCTTCGAGGCAACACCGGCGTGAGAGCGCATGCCAACACCGACCAGGGATACCTTGGCGATATTGTCATCGCCACGCAGCTCACCGCCGCCCAGGTCAGGAATGACCGTTTCTTCAAGCAGCTTCTTGGTGGTCTTGTAGTCGCCCTTCGCCACGGTGAAGGTAAAGTCGGTGTAGTCACCCGCCGGTGCTACGTTCTGCACGATCATATCGACTTCAATGTTGGCATCAGCGATAGGGCCAAGAATGCGCGACGCAACACCTGGTACATCGGGCGTGTGCAGCAGTGTCAGTTTGGCTTCATTTTTGGTAAACGCGATACCGGAAATCAGCGGTTCTTCCATGGAGTCCTCGTCTTGGTCAGCATCTGCAATAATTAGGGTACCGGGGCCATCTTCAAAGCTCGACAGTACCCGTAGGGGAACGTTGTACTTGCCCGCAAACTCTACCGCACGAATTTGCAGCACTTTGGAGCCCAGGCTTGCAAGCTCCAGCATTTCTTCCACCGTAATGCACTCCAGGCGCTGTGCCTTGGTGCATACGCGGGGGTCAGTGGTGTAAACCCCATCAACGTCAGTATAGATCTGGCACTCATCGGCGCCGAGTGCCGCAGCAAGCGCCACCCCGGTAGTGTCCGAGCCACCACGTCCTAGCGTAGTGATATTGCCGTCTTCATCAACACCCTGAAAACCAGCCACAACCACGACCTTGCCTGCGTCGAGGTCAGCCTTAAGGTCTTCGGTTTCAATGCGCTGAATACGCGCTTTGGTGTAAGCATTGTCAGTATGAATACCGACCTGGGCACCGGTGTGCGAAGTGGCCGCAACGCCAACCTGCTGGAGCGCCATGGCGAGCAATGAAATAGTTACCTGCTCACCGGTCGAGAGCAGCATATCCATTTCACGCGGGGCAGGGTCATCATTAAGCGCATTGGCCATATCGGTCAACCGGTTGGTCTCTCCGCTCATGGCGGAGACCACGACCACGACCTGGTGGCCCTGGTCACGAAAGCCCTTGACCTTTTCCGCCACGGCTTTGATACGGTCAACAGAACCTACCGAGGTGCCACCGAACTTCTGTACGTATAGTGCCATATGCCGTTTTTTCCTATTCGTCCGGGAATGGGGGATGAAAGTAGTTATATTAAGTTAGCAAAAGGCCGGTTGCAGATAATTGCCACCGGCCTTTGTGATTAGCTAAGTATGTTTTCCAGCCACGCGGGGACGCTACTTAACGCGCCAGCCAGCGCTTCTGGCTGACTGCCACCCGCCTGCGCCATGTCAGCACGACCACCGCCTTTACCGCCAACTTGCGAGGCGACATGGTTAACCAGCTCACCGGCTTTAACGCGCTCGGTCAGGTCTTGAGTCACGCCTGCAATCAGGCTGACCTTGCCCGCCGCCTCATCGGCAACGCCCAGGATAATAACGCCAGAGCCAATCTTGTTTTTGAGTTGGTCGAGCACGCCACGCAGATCCTTACCGGATACTCCCTCCAACTGAGTCGCCAGCAGCTTAACGCCGCCGATCTCCTGCGCCTGGCTCAGCATGTCGCTACCCGCAGCGCTTGCAAGCTTAGCCTTCAACTGCTCAAGCTCTTTTTCCAAGCTACGATTACGCTCGACCAATGACTCAACGCGGGCTTCCACCTGCTCGGGCTTGGTTTTCAGGCGATCACCCAACCGCTGAACGCGCGCTTCCTGCTCGCGGAAATAGGCCAACGCATTCTCGCCGGTAATGGCTTCGATGCGCCGCACGCCAGAGGCAATACCTACTTCACTGACGATATGGCAGCAGCCGATATCACCACTTCGTGCAACGTGAGTACCGCCACACAGTTCAATCGAAAAGCCGTCAGCACCGATCGTCAATACGCGAACATTTTCCGCATACTTGGCTTCAAACAACGCCGCAGCCCCTTTGGCCTTGGCTTGCTCCAGGCTCATCTGCTCAACGTACGTCGGCGCATTAGCAAGGATCTGCTCGTTAACCAGGCGCTCCACCTCTGCCAACTGATCAGCACTCAGAGGCTCGAAGTGGCTGAAATCGAAGCGCAGACGTTCTGCATTTACCAGTGAGCCTTTCTGCTGTACGTGATCGCCCAACACCATGCGCAAGGCTTTGTGCAGCAAGTGAGTGGCCGAGTGGTTGCGAATGGTCGCAGAGCGCAAGCTGGCATCAACCTCGCCACGAACGCTGGCCCCCACGTTCAACGTGCCTTCTATCATCACGCCCTGGTGCAGATGATGACCGTTCTGCTTTTGTGTATCGGTAACTTCGAAGCGGCCGCCCTCTACGTATAAGTAGCCGGTATCACCCACCTGGCCGCCCGATTCACCATAAAACGCGGTACGATCTAATACGACAGTGCCTTTCTGGCCTGCTTCCAGCGCGACAAGGGCGTTGCCTTCGCTATCCACAATAGCAGTTACCGTGGACTGATCTTCAAGCTGGTCATACCCCGTAAACTGGGTTTCGCCATCCAGCTCAATAGAGGCGCTGTAGTCGGCGCCAAACTGGCTGGCCGCACGGGCACGCTCGCGCTGAGCGTCAAGCTCGCGCTGGAAACCAACTTCATCCAACGTCACACCGCGCTCACGGCAAACGTCCGCCGTAAGGTCAAACGGGAAACCGTACGTGTCATACAGCTTGAACACGGTTTCACCCGACAGCACGTTGCCATCAAGCTCCTCAAGCGCGGTATTCAATAAGCCCATGCCGTGGTCCAGCGTGCGCGCAAACTGCTCCTCTTCTTTCAGCAAAATACGGGCAATTTGGGCGCTCGCCTCACGCAGTTCGGGATAGGCATCGCCCATCTCGGCATCCAGTGCATCCACCAGCGTATAGAAGAACGGCTTGGTGGCGCCCAGCTTGTGACCATGACGAACCGCTCGGCGGATAATGCGCCGCAGCACATAACCACGGCCTTCATTTGAAGGCAGCACGCCGTCGGCGATTAAAAATGCACACGAACGAATATGGTCCGCAATAACGCGTAGCGAAGGCGTTGCCATATCGGAATGCCCGGTCGCCTTGGCGGCCGCCTGGAGCAAATTCTGGAACAGGTCGATCTCGTAGTTGGAGTGCACGCCCTGCATAACGGCCGCTACCCGCTCAAGCCCCATACCGGTATCAATAGAGGGCTTGGGCAGCGGGTTCAGCGTGCCCTGGGCATCGCGATCAAACTGCATAAAGACCAGGTTCCAGATCTCAATGTAGCGGTCGCCATCTTCGTCAGCGCTGCCGGGAGGACCACCCCATACGTCAGGGCCGTGATCAAAGAAGACCTCTGAGCTGGGGCCGCAGGGGCCGGTATCGCCCATTTGCCAGAAGTTATCTTCATCCAGCCTGGAGAAGCGCTCCGGGTCGATGCCGATTTCATCTTTCCAGATGCGCTCGGCCTCGTCATCGCTAATATGTACGGTGACCCACAGCTTCTCTTTAGGCAGGCCCAGCGTTTCGGTTAAAAACGTCCACGCAAATCGGATAGCGTCCCGCTTGAAGTAATCACCAAAGCTGAAGTTACCCAGCATCTCAAAAAACGTATGGTGGCGTGCGGTATAGCCAACGTTATCCAGGTCGTTATGCTTACCGCCGGCACGCACGCAGCGCTGAGATGAGGTGGCACGCACATAAGGGCGTGGGTCACGGCCAAGAAACACATCTTTGAACGGCACCATGCCCGCGTTGGTAAACAACAATGTCGGGTCGTTACCTGGCACCAGAGAGCTTGTGGGCACAATGGTATGCCCTTGCTCTTCGAAAAAGGATAAAAAGGCCTGTCTAATCTCTGCGCTTCTCATAGGGTATCCGTAACAATAAAGCATGATGCCCCAGGGCGCTGTCGCCGCTACCCGCTGGGGTCGCAAAAGCGCCATTATAGCGCAGTTGTCTAACGACTAAAGCGGCAGTTAATGGCTAAGAGCTAAAGACGTCAGAAATCGATAACCCACAATAGTGATGAAAGAAGGCTTTACAGGCAAGAGAGCGCGTAACGAATTTGTTCAAAATCGAAGCCTCGTGACGCTAGAAAGCGCTCTCGTTTGGCCCGCTCTTTGGGGGATTCACCGGGGGAGGAAAAGCGTCGCGATAAGGTATCACTGGCCAGTTCAAACCAATCGACACCTTCATTCTCTTCTACGGTAGCGAGGGTTTCTGCCACTATTTCCTGGCTGATGCCGCGTTGACGCAGCTCGCCTTTAATCCGTATCACGCCCTGACCGCGCACAATGCGTGAACGGATAAAGCTTTCAGCAAAGCGGACGTCTGACTGAAGCCCCTGCTCTTCAAGGGTGTCCAGGCACGCCTCAATGTCAGCAGTAGCAACGGCTTTTTGTTTTAGCTTTTGCGCTATCTCAGCGCGAGAGTACTCGCGCCGAGATAGCAGCTGTAGTGCGATGTCGCGTGGAGTGGCATCACGTGACGAAGCAAACATAAGCGTTACAGCAGGTCGTCGTCAGCATCGGCGGCAACATCAGCAGCCGATGCCTCTTCTTTCTTGGGGTCAGGCTTGGCAAGCAACTGTTCGCGGATCTGGCTTTCGATCTCTTCCATAATGGCCGGATGCTCTTCAAGGTACTGAGCCGCGTTTGCCTTGCCCTGACCGATTTTGCTGCCTTTATAGCTATACCAGGCACCCGCCTTGTCAACCAGGTTGCACTGTACGCCCAAGTCGACCACCTCACCGGCATGGTAGATACCCTTGCCGTAAAGAATTTGGAACTCGGCCTGACGGAACGGCGGTGCTACCTTGTTTTTAACTACTTTAACGCGCGTTTCGTTACCGGTGACTTCATCGCCCGATTTCACCGAGCCGGTGCGGCGAATATCCAACCGAACACTGGAGTAGAATTTCAGTGCGTTACCGCCTGTGGTGGTTTCCGGGCTACCAAACATAACGCCGATTTTCATGCGAATCTGGTTGATAAAGACCACTAAACAGTTGGCGTTTTTAATATTACCGGTGATTTTACGCAGCGCCTGAGACATCAAACGTGCTTGCAGGCCTACGTGGGTATCTCCCATTTCCCCTTCGATCTCCGCACGCGGAGTAAGCGCTGCCACGGAGTCGATAATAATCACGTCAACGCCGCCTGAGCGCACCAGCATATCGGTGATTTCAAGCGCCTGTTCACCCGTGTCCGGCTGGGAAACCAGCAAATCATCGAGGTTAACGCCCAGTTTTTCCGCATAGCTTGGATCAAGCGCATGCTCGGCATCGACAAACGCACACACCTTGCCCTGCTTCTGTGCTTGAGCAATCACGGAAAGCGTCAGGGTGGTTTTACCGGAGGATTCAGGGCCAAAGATTTCGACTACTCGGCCAAAGGGTAATCCTCCAATGCCAAGCGCAATATCCAGCCCCAGCGAGCCAGTGGAGACTGACGGCATCACAACGCGAGGCGCGTCACCCAAGCGCATTACCGTGCCTTTTCCGAACTGCCGATCAATTTGGCTAAGTGCGGCGTTTAGCGCTTTCGTACGGTTGTCATCCTGAGCCATGCAAACACCCTCATCACAGACTGTATAATTAACCAGTATTATGCCAAAAATTCGTCGCTAAACAAATCCTCAACGTGGTTTTTAACGATTATTTCTCTTCCTGACCCTCAGCCAACATATCCAGGCGCGCCACCAGCCCTGCCAACGCCTCGCGAACGGCCTGCTCGCGTACCGCTTGGCGATCACCGGGAAAATGAAAACATTTGGCTTCCTGGTGATTAACATCGCCCCAAGCCAACCACACCGTACCCACCGGCTTTTCATCGCTGCCGCCCCCGGGGCCTGCCACACCACTGACCGCCACGCCCAACTGCGCGCCGCTATCACGGCAGGCACCGGCCACCATGGCATTCACCACCGCTTCACTGACAGCGCCATGGGTGTGTAGTGTAACGTCTGAGACACCGATCAGCCGCGTTTTAGCCGCATTAGCATACGTCACGTAACCCGTTGTGAAGTAGGCCGAGCTACCTGCAGCCGAGGTGATCGCACTGGCAATGCCACCACCGGTACACGACTCTGCCGTGGTCACTTCTATATCCAGCTGCTGGCAAAGCTTTCCAAGCCGCTGCGCCAGCAGGGACAAATCCAGATTTTTTAGGCTCGTTATGCTGGGCGTCATGGTCGCTCCTTCATGTAAGATATCAGTCAGCGTAGAATACTGCGTTTAGCTTTCTCAACGAAATCGCTCAAAGAACGTATTTAACGCTTTTATTTAATGAACATGCCGTAAGCGAGATGCGCTTACGCCACGCTCAATCAGGACGCCCATGTCACAGGCCATCCCCCCCAATACGCCCATGATCACGCAGTATTTAAAGATCAAACGCGAACACCCTGACGTCCTTCTGTTCTACCGGATGGGGGACTTCTACGAGCTGTTTTTTGATGATGCCAAGCGCGCGGCTGCGCTGTTGGATATCACGCTTACCCAGCGTGGCCAATCCGGTGGCAAACCCATCCCGATGGCGGGCGTTCCTTATCATAGCGCCGAAGGCTACCTGGCCCGCTTGGTGGCTACCGGTGAATCCGTGGCCATTTGCGAGCAAATTGGTGACCCGGCAACCAGCAAGGGTCCGGTTGAGCGGCAAGTCGTGCGCATCGTAACACCCGGCACACTGCATGATGAGGCGCTCCTGGATGCCCGGCGCGACAACGTGCTGGTCGCGTTGGCACCCGGCAGCGACCGCTGGGGGCTTGCGTGGCTTGAGCTATCCAGCGGGCGTTTTAGCGTGCTGGAAGTCGAGAGCGAAGCCGAAATGCTTGCCGAGCTGACCCGCCTTTCACCTGCCGAGCTACTGGTGCCTGAGAGCCTGACGCTGCCCGACGTGTGGTCGCAGAAGCGCAGCTTGCGTCGCCAGGGCGAGTGGCTGTTTGATTTGGAAAGCGCCAATCGCAGCCTGTGCGACCAATTTGAAGTTCAGGACCTGCGTGGATTTGGCTGCGCCCACCTTACCACCGCTTTGGTGGCCGCCGGGGTACTGATTGACTATGCCCGTGATACTCAACGTTCGCGCTTGCCCCACGTAACGGCACTCAGCGTTGAAAACCGTGATGATGCGGTGGTCATTGATGCTGCCAGCCGACGTAATTTAGAAATCGACATCAACCTTGGCGGTAGCACGGACAATACGCTTGCCAGCGTACTGGACACCTGCACCACCGCCATGGGGTCGCGGCTTTTAAAGCGCTGGTTGAATCGCCCCCTACGCCAGCGTGAAACCGTGCAGGGCCGCCAGGCGGGGGTGGCGCTTTTAAGCCTCGATGCTGCATACATGACGCTACGCGACACACTCAATGATGTGGGTGATGTAGAGCGTATTTTGGCCCGCGTCGCGCTCTATAGCGCCCGCCCACGCGACCTGGCCCGCTTAAGAGACGCCCTTAATACGTTGCCAGCACTTGAGCAGCAGTTAGGTGGCGTAGAAAGCGGCAGTACGCTGGATAATTTGCGTCCGCATATTCGCCCCTATCCAGATATCGCCGACCAGTTGAGCCGGGCGTTGATCGAGAACCCACCGGTGGTGATCCGCGATGGCGGTGTGATTGCCGATGGCTATGATGCCGAGCTTGACGAACATCGCGGTATGGCCGAAAACGCTGGCAGTTACCTGGTTCAACTGGAGCTACGTGAGCGTGAGCGTACTGGCCTTGCCAACCTCAAGGTGGGTTACAACCGGGTGCACGGCTACTTTATAGAGCTACCCCGCTCCCAGGCCCAGCAAGCACCGGCTGATTACATCCGCCGCCAAACGCTGAAAAATGCTGAGCGGTTTATTATCCCCGAGCTCAAGGAGTTTGAGGACAAAGCGCTTTCCGCCAAGTCACGCGCACTGACCCGTGAAAAGTGGCTGTATGAGCGCCTGCTAAGCGAACTCAACGAACATCTCATGGCGCTACAAAGCACTTCCCGGGCGCTTGCCGAACTTGATGTACTGTGTGCATTTGCCGAACGTGCCGATGCGCTTAACTGGGTGCGCCCGACCCTGAGCGACGCGACCGGCATTAGCATTACCGCTGGCCGCCACCCAGTGGTAGAACAAGTCAGCGACAAGCCGTTTGTGCCCAATGACGTTGTGCTTTCGCCTGATCGTCACATGCTGATTATTACCGGCCCCAATATGGGCGGTAAATCGACCTATATGCGCCAGACCGCCTTGATCGCGCTGCTAGCCCATAGCGGTAGCTTTGTGCCTGCCGATGCGGCTGAGATTGGTCCTGTCGACCGGATATTCACCCGCATAGGCTCCTCGGATGACCTTGCCGGTGGGCGCTCCACCTTTATGGTCGAGATGACCGAAACGGCTAATATCCTGCACAATGCCACAGAGCATAGCCTGGTGCTGATGGATGAAATCGGCCGGGGCACCAGTACTTTCGACGGACTTTCCTTGGCCTGGGCAAGCGCTGAGCACTTGGCGCAGGCGCAGGCACTGACGCTCTTTGCTACGCACTACTTTGAAATGACCGCCCTTCCCGAGCAGGCCGAAGGCGTGGAAAATATTCATTTAACCGCTACAGAGCATGGCGATAGCATTGTATTTATGCATCGCATTGAGGCAGGCCCGGCCAGCCAAAGCTACGGCTTACAGGTCGCCCAACTAGCCGGTGTTCCAAGCCACGTTATCAAGCGCGCCCGTGAAAAGTTGATTGCCCTGGAACAGCGCGATGTAGACACTCATCAGGCGCGCCCAGGCCCGGCACAACAGGCTCCTGCCAATAGCCCGTCACCTCAGCAAAACGATCTATTTGCCAGTGCGCCACATCCGGTTTTAGAAGCACTGGAGCGTGCCGACATTGATGATTTATCGCCCCGCGAGGCGCTGGCATTGGTCTATCAATGGCGAGATTTGTTGTAACCGGTACAAGAGAAGATAGCCAAGTGCTTGCCGTGAGGTATGGGCGCCACTAGAATGTCGCCCATACTTTTTAGCTTATAAGAAACAGCCGTTTTATAACCATTCATGATTGACCTATGACCGGGACCTCCCCCGGTCCCGCAAGAGGGATAGCGCGATGACGTTTGTCGTTACCGAAAACTGCATCCAATGCAAATACACCGACTGTGTAGAGGTTTGCCCGGTCGATTGCTTTTATGAAGGCCCCAACTTCCTGGTGATTCACCCGGATGAGTGCATTGACTGTGCGCTATGCGAGCCTGAGTGCCCGGCCGAAGCCATCTTCTCAGAGGATGAGCTGCCGGATGGGCAAGAACCGTTTATCGAGATCAACGCTGAGCTGGCCGAAGTGTGGCCCAACATCGCTGAAAAGAAAGATGCCTTGCCGGATGCCGAAGAGTGGGATGGCAAGAGCGGCAAGATCGACAAGCTGGAGCGATAACACAGCACGCTTTTAGTACCGTGTCGTTAGCCATCGGCTTAAAAACCAGCGTCCGCGCTGGTTTTTTTATATCTGCTTGTCCCTCCTCTTCAAGGATAACGCACGTGACAAACGCAAAAAGCCACCCGAAGGCGGCTTTTTGTAGCTTGCTTAATTTGTCGGTTGAATCACGCTGCTTTCGGCTCGTCCAACTGGTCATCGTTGGAAGCAAAAATAGCCGCGTCGTGCTGCTTGAGCAAACGACTGGTCACCGTACCCGCCGTCATTGAACCATTGACGTTGATGGCGGTGCGGCCCATGTCAATCAACGGCTCAATCGAGATGAGAAGCCCCGCCAAAGCAATCGGTAGATCAAGCGTTGAGAGCACGATAATCGCGGCAAAGGTTGCCCCGCCGCCAACACCGGCAATGCCGAACGAGGCCAGCGTCACGACCAGTACCAGCGTTGCCAGAAACTCCAGTGAAAACGGATCAATCCCCACCGTGGGCGCAATCATCATGGCCAGCATGGCCGGATAAAGCCCCGCGCAACCGTTTTGGCCGATGGTCGCTCCGAAGGAGGCTGAAAAGTTGGCAATCGCAGGGGGTACGCCAATCCGGTCTACCTGCGCCTCGATATTCAAAGGAATCGTGGCCGCGCTTGAACGTGAGGTAAAGGCAAAGGTGAGTACCGGCCAGACCTTCTGAAAATAGCGTTTGGGGTTAACCCCAACGCCCATCAAAAATAGTGCATGCATGACCAGAATAAGTGCCAAGCCAACGTAGGAGGCAACGACGAATCCGAGCAGATTAAAGATATCGTTGAGGTTCGACGTAGAAACCACTTTGGCCATTAACGCCAGTACCCCGTAGGGCGTAAGGCGGATCACCATGCGCACCAAACGCATGATCCACTTCTGCACAATATCGATGCCTTCGATAAGCTTGCCGCCAATCGCGGCATTTTCACGCTTGATGCCCAGAGCGGCCAAGCCGAGAAACGTCGCAAAGATCACCACACTGATAATGGAGGTGGGTCGTGCGCCCGCTAAATCCTGAAACGGATTGCTGGGAATAAACGAGAGCAGAAGCTGTGGGATGGTCAGATCTGCCACCTGAACACTGCGCTCGACAATCGCTTGGCCGCGCTCCAGCTCGCGAGCGCCTTGTACCAGCCCCTCGGCAGACAATCCAAACAGCTGAGTCATACTAATGCCAATAACGGCAGAAATCGCCGTTGTCAGCATGAGCATGCCAAGTACCCCCAGGCTAATCTTGCCCAGCGCACTGGCATCATGTAAGCGCGTAACAGCAGATAAAATGGTCACCAGCACCAACGGCATAATGATCATTTTTAACAGTTGGACATAGCCACCGCCTACCAGGTTTACCCAGTCGATGGTGCCCTCAAGCACCTCTGAACCGGCGTATCCCCATTGCAATAGCGCGCCAAGCACCACCCCAACGACCAGGCCTGCAAGCACCACGCGAGACAGGCTGGCACCACGCCGCTGCCAACGCGCCAGCAGTGCAATCGCCAGTATAAAGACCAACACGTTGATCGCAATCAACCCATGCATGTAACGCACCTCCTGAATAACAAAAAACGGCACATCAACGATGTACCGTGTGACAAGCGCAGCAGCAGAAGCATAGCCTGCTAATTCTGCGGGCCATGGTAAGTAATAGCGAAGAAGAATAAAAATGGATTTTACTTATAACCTAGGAATCATTTGGCTGGTTGCGTCGGCCGGTTGTAAGAAACACCGGGAACAACCCTCTTGCCAGGTATTCAACGTACGTAGGTATAAAACGTAAGCACAAAAAAAGGCGACCCTTAGGTCGCCCGCTCCAAACACTTCCTCTGACCGCTCCATGTGTCAACTTCCTCAGGCCGCTTCCCTACCGAAATTCACCTCAGTGTGTCATTCGGTGTGCCTGTTTACACCCCATTGCGTTGCATTCTGTCTAAAGCATCCCTGCCTCCACTGTCCTGAATGCATTGTGGCAGATAACAACGTCATCTCAAGGCGGCCTATAACAAAAAGGGCAAGCCTAAGCGGCCTGCCCTTCAATAAAAAACAACTTAAAATCAATTAGATAAACTTAAATTAGACGAAAACTTCTATTTTTCCTACCCATATCGAGCGATTTTCGTCGGTTTTTGTAGGACATGTCTTACAAAATCTTGCGACATTTCTTACAAGGCTGCTAACAAATCCCGTTATTGGCCCTTGATAGCCTTCAAGCCGGGATAAGCGACATCGCCAAGTTCTGACTCAATCACCAACAAGCGGTTATATTTGGCAACCCGGTCAGAGCGGCATAAGGAGCCGGTTTTAATCTGGCCTGCACAGGTGCCCACCGCTAAATCAGCAATGGTGGTGTCTTCTGTTTCACCGGAGCGGTGCGAAATAACCGCAGTAAAGCCTGCATCCTGAGCCATCTTGATGGCGTCCAGCGTTTCAGACAGCGAACCGATTTGGTTAAACTTGATCAAAATCGAGTTACCAATCTGCTCGTCGATACCGCGCTTAAGAATTTTGGTGTTGGTAACGAACAGATCGTCGCCCACCAGCTGCACTTTATCGCCCAGCTTATCGGTGAGGGCTTTCCAACCATCCCAATCCGACTCATCCATACCGTCTTCAATAGAGACAATCGGATAGTCTTCACACAAGCCTGCCAGGTAGTCAGTAAAGCCTTGTGCATCGTAGCTTTTACCTTCACCGGAAAGATTGTACTGGCCATCCTTGTAGAACTCAGACGACGCGCAGTCGAGTGCCAGCGTGACATCACTGCCTAGCGAATAACCAGCATCCGCCACCGCCTGTTTGATGACAGCCAAGGCATCCGCATTGGACGCCAGGTCAGGGGCAAAGCCACCCTCATCGCCCACAGAAGTAGACAGGCCTTTGGAAGACAGTACCTTCTTCAGCGCGTGGAAAATTTCAGCGCCCATACGCAGGCCTTCACGGAAGTTTTTGGCGCCGACCGGCTGCACCATAAACTCCTGAATATCCACGTTGTTATCCGCATGCTCGCCGCCGTTGATGATGTTCATCATCGGCACGGGCATGCTGTACTGACCTGGCTGACCGTAAAGCTCGGCAATGTGTGCATAAAGCGGCACGCCCTTGGCGTTAGCCGCGGCTTTAGCGGCCGCCAGCGATACCGCGAGAATTGCATTCGCACCCAGAGTGGCTTTGTTGTCAGTGCCATCCAGCGCCAGCATGGCATCGTCCAGACCGCGCTGATCGCGTGCGTCCATACCAAGCAGCGCCTCACGGATTTTGCCATTGACCGCATCGACAGCTGCCAGTACACCTTTGCCGAGATAGCGTGCTTTGTCACCGTCACGTAGCTCAAGCGCTTCACGCGAACCGGTAGAAGCACCGCTGGGTGCGCAGGCTTCGCCCGTCGCCCCACTTTCAAGGCGCACACGCGCTAGCACCGTCGGGTTACCGCGTGAATCGAGTACTTCCAGTGCACTGATATCTACAATTTTGGTCATGACAGTCTCCTTGGTTGGCGGTCTATTAGAAGGTTATGTATCGCATGATGGCCGCGATCAGCGAATGGTCAACGGCGCAAAATTTTTCACCAATGAATCAAGCTGAGATAGCTGCGTTAAAAATGGCTCAAGCTGGTCAAGCGGCAACGCACAGGGACCATCGCACTTGGCGTTATCCGGATCAGGATGCGCTTCTAAAAACAGCCCCGCAAGCCCGACGCCAACGCCTGCACGGGCAAGCTCGGCGACCTGGGCACGCCGCCCATCCGCACTATCAGCACGCCCGCCGGGGCGTTGCAGCGCATGGGTAACATCGAAGAACACTGGGTAGCCAGTCTGCTTCATATCGCCAAACCCAAGCATATCGACAATCAGGTTGTTATAGCCAAAGCTTGAACCGCGCTCGCACAGCATCAGGCGATCATTACCGGCTTCCTGAAACTTGCTGAGAATATGGCGCATTTCATGAGGCGCCAGAAACTGCGGCTTTTTGATATTGATCGCCGCACCGGTTTTGGCCATCGCTACCACGAGATCCGTCTGACGTGCCAGGAAAGCAGGCAGCTGAATAATATCCGCCACTTCTGCCGCTTGGGCCGCCTGCCAGGGTTCGTGGACATCGGTGATGATCGGCACGCCGTAACGCGACTTAATGTCAGCGAGTATCTGCAAGCCTTTCTCAATACCTGGACCACGGTACGAATGAATCGAGCTGCGATTGGCTTTGTCAAAGCTTGCCTTAAACACATAAGGCATGCCGAGCTTTTGCGTCACGCTAACGTAGGCTTGGGCGACTTCATCGGCAAGTTCTGCCGACTCCAGTACATTCATGCCTCCCAGCAACATGAGAGGCAAAGAATTGCCGGCGGTTAGGCCGGCAATGTTGATATGACGCTCTTGGAAAGGTGCTTGAGAAGACATTGGCTTCCCCCTTATTCCTGAGGTGTCGTGTGAGTTCTGGTCCGCGCTGTTTTATACTCAAGCGCTGCGTTCACAAAACCCGAGAAGAGCGGATGCCCGTCACGCGGGGTGGAGGTAAACTCCGGATGGAACTGACACGCCACGTACCAAGGGTGATCCGCAAGCTCAACCATTTCGACCAGCGACTGATCGACACTTTTACCCGAAATCACCAGGCCGGTTTTTTCCAGCTCATCAATAAACTGGTTATTGACTTCAAAGCGGTGACGGTGGCGCTCGACAATCTCATCAGAGCCGTAGGCTTCGCGTGCTTTACTGCCCGAGGTCAGGTGGCATACCTGGCCGCCCAGACGCATGGTGCCGCCCAAATCGGACGCCGCATCACGCAGCTCGATTTTACCTTCAGCGTTCAGCCATTCAGTAATCAGGCCGACCACCGGGTGCTGAGTATCGTGGGTAAACTCGGTGGAGTTGGCATCTTTCCAACCCGCCACGTTACGCGCAAACTCAATCACCGCTACCTGCATACCCAAGCAGATACCCAGATAAGGCACGTTATTTTCACGCGCAAACTGGGCGGTCAGAATTTTGCCTTCCACGCCGCGCTCACCAAAGCCGCCAGGTACCAGAATCGCATCTTTACCTGCCAGACGCTCAGTGCCGTGGCGCTCGATGTCTTCAGCGTCGATATAGTCGACGTTGACCTTGATACGTCCTTGAATACCAGCGTGGATCAGCGCTTCATTAAGCGACTTGTACGCATCCAGCAGTTCCATGTACTTACCAACCATGGCGATGCTGACCGACTTCAGCGGGTTCAGCTTGGCATCCAGTACTTTTACCCACTCGGAAAGATCAGCAGGCTCGGCTTCCAGACGCAGCTTGTCGCACACGATATCGTCCAGACCGTGCTCATGGAGCATCAACGGAATGCGATAGATCGTATCGGCATCCTGAAGCGGAACGACCGCACGCTCTTCAACGTTGGTGAACGACGCGATTTTGCGACGCTCGCTCTCTTCAAGCTCAACTTCGCTACGGCAAATCAGAATATCCGGCTGGATACCGATAGAGCGCAGCTCTTTAACGCTGTGCTGAGTCGGCTTGGTTTTCGTCTCACCGGCTGTCTTGATATAGGGCACCAAGGTCAAATGCATGAACAGCGCGCGGTTAGCGCCCAGCTCGCTACGAATCTGACGGATGGATTCCAAAAACGGCAGCGATTCGATATCGCCGACCGTGCCACCAATTTCCACCAGCGCCACGTCAAAGCCTTCGCCGCCGGCATAAACGCGCTGCTTGATTTCATCAGTGATGTGCGGAATTACCTGCACCGTGCCACCCAGGTAATCGCCACGGCGCTCTTTGCGCAGCACGTGCTCGTAAACACGGCCTGTGGTGAAGTTGTTGCGCTGGGTCATCTTGGTACGAATAAAGCGTTCGTAGTGGCCCAGGTCCAGATCGGTCTCGGCGCCATCCTCGGTGACGAACACCTCGCCGTGCTGGAAAGGGCTCATGGTGCCCGGGTCCACGTTGATGTACGGGTCGAGCTTGAGCATGGTGACCTTAAGGCCGCGGGCCTCTAAAATCGCCGCCAGCGAGGCCGACGCGATGCCCTTGCCAAGAGAGGACACAACGCCGCCGGTCACGAAGATATATCGTGTCATGGAAAACCTGTCGAAACGTGATCAAAAGGCGTAACAGAAAGCCACACCAGGATGGGACGACAGAATAGCAGACTACGCCCCAAGGCTCAATTTGAACTGAGCAGTCAAAATCAGCTCGGCCGAACCAGAATGGGCAGCTGCCCCAGCCCTGCGCTTGCATACATTCATAGGTAAACCGCCAACCACCATACTTAATAGCAATGATTACTATTTGCCTTAAGAGTATCCTTGTTCTCAGCGTACTCCCCGTACCGATGAGATTGTAGCGGGGAAATTAGCACGTAATGAAATAACATAAGGGAATAAGGGGAAACGAAAGATGCAGCACAAGCGACGTCGAATTTTCCATTTGGCAGCCATGATGAGTTGCCTGCAAGCCGTCCCCGGGTGGGCGAATACGACAAACTCAGCAATAACGACAGAGGGTGAAGCCCCCGCCACCCTCACACCGATAACGGTGACCGCGGAAAAAACCGAGCAGCCACTGGAAAATGTGGCTGCCAGTGTCGCGGTGATTGATGGTTCTGAAATTGAAGCAGCGGGCCTGACCAGCCTCGAACAGTTAGAGGGACGGGTTCCTGGGTTATCGTTTCAGCCATTCGGACAGGCCGGCATGAATTCTCCCGTAATGAGGGGACTAACGGCTAACTTCAACACCTTTTCCACCTCAACGTTGCTTCTGGTGGATGGTGTACCAACACTGTCTGCTCAGGGATTCGAGAGCAGCCTACTTAACGTCGACCGAATCGAGATACTACGCGGCCCTCAGTCCACACTCTATGGCAGTAATGCCGAAGCTGGCGTCATTGCTATCCACACCCAGCCGATGGACAACCAACCTCGCGCCACTGTTAGCGGTGAAGCCGGCAACCATGGCCATCGAGCCGTTCGCTTCGCCGTCAGTCACCCCATCGTTCAGGACAATCTCTATGCCAGTATTGCGGTTAGCACGTCGAGTGAGGATGGTTTTATCGACAACATCCACACCGGCAGTAATGAAGATGACCGCAATCGGCACGATCTCAACCTAGGGCTGCGCTGGACGCCTGGTGATGCGACTGATTTGGCACTGCGCTATACGCGCCAAGAGTATGATGATGGTGCATCCCGCTGGGGGGCACCTAGCGCGCATCGTGCCACTGTTGCCTCAGGCACCCCAAGTTGGAACCGATCCTGGGGGCAAACCCTAGCACTAACCGCGGAACATGAATTCGCCTCGGACTTGAGTCTCCATTCCGTCACTGCCTGGAATGATTTCCGGGATCATATACAGCAGGATACCGATTTCAGGGCCGAGGATATCTTGCACGTAGGTCGTGACAACCGGCTACGCACGCTATCCCAGGAGCTTCGCTTAGAGGGTGCTCTTGGCGAGACAGAGTGGTTGCTCGGCGTCTACGGCGATAGCAGTGATAACCGGCTGCATAGTATCAGCAAAAATATGATGGGCTCTGTGGATCTTCATGCCAATCAGGAAAGCCAAACGACAGCCCTGTTTACCCATTGGAACCTACCCTTGGCACAACACTGGCGCCTTTCTACCGGTGGGCGCATTGAGCACAATCAGGTGGAACTACACCCACGTGGTGCGGCAAGCCGGTCGGAATCATGGTCGCACTTTTCGCCCAAGATCGCGTTGCAATATGAAATCAGCCCACGCAATCAGTGGTACGCCAGTATCTCGCGAGGCGTGCGTAGCGGTGGGTTCAATATATTATCCCCCGCAACGAACTATCAGTCCTTCGGTCCAGAGAAAACTTGGTCCTACGAGACCGGCGCTAAGGGTTGGCTAGCCGAAGGGCGCCTGCGTTACTCTCTCGCCGCCTATCTGATGGACATCGACAACATGCAAGTCATGCAAATGCCCACCGCCGGCATGATGTACATCACCAATGCTGCCACAGCCACCTCTAAAGGGGTAGAACTCGACCTTGACTATCTGCTTGGCGATGGGTGGCAAATTAAAGGGGGGTTAGCCTGGAACCATACCCGATTTGATCAATTCCAAGATGGCTCAGCCGACTACGCTGGTAATCACAATCCTTTCGCTCCCGATTTTACCGGTTATTTGAGCCTACGCTACGACGATCCAGAAGGCTGGTACACCCAGGGCAGCCTGGTCGGTAGCAGCAAAGTCTACCTAGACGCCGCCAACCAATACGAGCGTAACGACTATGCACTGCTCAACTTGGTCGCTGGCTATCAGTTAGGTGATTGGGAGCTCGCCGCCTACGCCGACAACATCGGCGATAAGCGCTATGACGCCGTGGGCTACCAGAACGGCTTCGTCACCATCTACAGCCCGCCCCGGGAGGTAGGAATGCGCTTCACTTGGCGATTGTGATCGCCGGAGCGCTCTCCATGCCTAATACCCGCACCGCCACCCCAGCCCAGCCTGTTTTTGGCCCTCGGCTTATCGCCGGGCTGACCGGCGTATTCATCGCAGCCATCATGGCAGGATTTAACAACCGGGTTCCTGCCTTATCATTGCCAGATATTCGCGGCGCCCATGGTTTGGGTGCCGACGCTGCCTCCTGGCTGGATACCGTCTATCTCGTTGGCGAAATCACGGTACAACCGTTTGCCGCCTGGTTCGCCATCACCCTATCACTGCGCCGTTATCAACTGGTGTTAATCTCCGCTGCCACGCTGCTCGGATTACTACTGCCCTTTGCCCAGTCGCTACCGTCCATGCTCCTACTGCGCGGTCTGCAAGGTGCCGTCGCTGGCGGTCTGATCCCGACACTGATGATGGCAGCGCTGCGTTTTCTGCCGTTTCATATTCGCCTGCACGGTTTGGCGCTATTCGCCATGACTGCCACCCTAGCACCCAATCTGGCGGTGTGGCTGGCTGGCGTGTGGACAGATCAGTTGTTCGACTGGCGGTGGGTCTACTGGCAAATCGTTCCGCTGGGTATGTTCAGCTTAGCGCTATGTGCATGGGGCCTCCCTCAGGATCCACCACGCCATGAGCGCTTCGGTCAGGGCAACTGGATCGGCCATATTTGTCTGGTTACCGGATTAGCGCTGCTTGCGATAGTTCTCAGTCAGGGTGTACGTCTTGGCTGGTTTCATTCAACACTGATCTGCAGTGCACTTGCTGGCGGCCTAATCGCCACCTTCGCCGGTCTGCTCAGCGAGTGGCATCATCCCAGCCCTTTTATCCGCCTTCAACTGCTTTCCCGGCGCAACCTTGGGCTGGGCTTCACCCTGTTTGTTGGGCTGTTGGTTGTGCTGATGTCCGGCGCTCTACTGCCGCTTAATTTTCTCGCCCAAGTGCAAGGTTATAGACCACTGCAATCCAGTGCCGTTGGGCTCACCATCGGGCTACCACAGTTGGTGCTCGGCTCCCTGGTGGCTCTGCTTCTATACCAGCCTTGGATGGATGCACGCAAGGTATTTGCCACTGGCCTGCTGATTGTGGCGATAGCCTGCTGGCTAGGCGCCCAAATCACCAGTGAATGGATGTGGCACCAGTTCGTCGCTGTACAAGCACTGCAAGCGATCGGCCAGCCAATGGCGGTGGTCTCACTGCTATTTCTGGCTACCAGTGTGGTACAGCCAATGGAAGGCCCCTTCGTATCCGGGCTGGTGAATATGCTGCGCGCCTTCGGCACCGCCCTGGGCAGCGCGCTGGTCACTCAGTTGATACTGATTCAAAGCCATTTTCACAGCGACATGTTGCTGGACAGCATGGCTCGAGCTGGCGCCGCCCTAGGAATGCATGAAGACCAACTGATGACGTTGTCCGACGCCGTCACTACCCAAGCCGTCACGCTGGCCACCGCCGACGCTTACCGGGCACTTAGCGTGCTTGCCCTGATGCTGATTCCGCTGACGCTCTGTCTCACGCCCGTAACGCCACCGTCACCTCCCTCTCGTTCACCGGAATAATAGCCATGACCTCATTACGTCGCTTGCGAACTCCTTTCATTCTGATACTCCTGGCCCTGGCAATTACGGGTGTCTATGCGCTGAACCGCCCGGAAAGCGCCGCCAGATATCAATCCACCAACGATGCTTATATACAGGCAGATCTAACACGGGTGGCGTCGCAGGTTGCCGGTCGTGTACAGCGGGTACTGGTGGAAGAAAACCAGACGGTGAGCGTCGGCGACCTGCTAGTAGAGATCGATGACAGCGATACACGAGCTAAGGTGGAAGAAGCAAGTGCTGGACTGGCCCAGGCAGCTGCGGAAATCGTCAGTCTACAAGCGCAAATCGTGCGTCAGGAAAGTCGCATTCATCAAGCACAGGCAAAACTTGACGTCGATCAGGCCGCAGTGACACTGGCTCGACAGGAGCGAGAACGCTACCTCAACCTGCGCGCCCGCGGTGCCGGTACCGTTCAGTCGCTGCAAAGGGCAGAGGCAGAGTTAGCTGCATCAAGGGCCACCCTGATCGGCGACCAGGCCGCCTATACCGCTACCCAACAGGCGTTGGAAGTGTTGCAGGCCGACCTAGAGAAAGCCCAAGCGGCGCAAAACATCGCTCAGGCCAAACTGGACGCAGCGGAATTGGCATTATCCTACACCCACATTACAGCACCGGTGAAAGGTATCGTCGCTCAGAAAGTGGTGCGCCTCGGCGGCTATATGAAAATCGGTGAAACGCTGCTGACCTTAGTTCCTCTGGACAATCTCTATATCACCGCCAATTTCCGTGAAACACAAATCGCCCGTATGCGGCCCAGCCAACCGGTAAGTTTCACCATCGATGCTCTCCCCAACATCACCCTAACCGGCAGAGTGGATAGCCTAGGCCCAGCCAGCTCGGTGAGCTTTTCAGCCATTCAACCCCACAACGCCACAGGTAATTTCACCAAGATCGTCCAACGTCTACCGGTGCGCATCGCCATCGACCCAGGTCAACCTCAAGCCCAACAGTTAAAAGTCGGCATGTCAGTGGTGCCGGAAGTCGACACCGGACACGGCTAACATCACGATGTTCTCAGCACAACCGACCTAGCTCCGCAGTACCCCACTATAGTGACCACAACGGTTCGGGAATCAGGCGACACGCCCCATCTTTGGTGGCATCTCGCCCATGCCCCGCACAAATCGCAGGCTCCAGTAACCTATTCCCAGCATGCCAGCCATCAGAGCGCTTAACATGCCCAGATACCCGAAATGGTCAAGCAGCAGCCCTGCGAGCATGGGCACAACCGTACGCGTGAGCACGAATAGACTCGATTGCAGACCATAGTCCACAGCCGTCAAACCTTCACGGGTGTAGTACATCATCATGCCAAACACTAATCCAGCCGAGGCGCCCATGGCCAGCGCCAGAAGCACGGTGCAGGCAGTTAGCAACGGCAAGCTCGCATGGCTGGCCAACGCCGCCGATAATGCAGCCAAGGCAACGAGGGCGAGCATTGCAAAGCCAGGCAGGGCATAGTGCAAACCACGACGGTAAGTGACATAACCGCCTAGCAGACTGCCCAAAGCACCGACCACGCCACCCAGCAAACCAGCTACCACGGCCACCTGACCGGACGGCAGTCCTTGATCGAGCAGTAACGGTTTAAGGTATACCCAGGCAGTGCCAATAAAGGGGAAATAGAGCATCAACACGACCACCCAACGGCGACGCTGAGCAGAAGCGAAATAGCCAACCCATTGGCGCACCCCCACCTCTGAGCGTTTGGGTGTCGCTATCGTATCAAGATGCACTGGGCGTATGAGATAAAGTCCGACAAGGGCCAACAACAGTCCAACCCCCAGCACAAAGAACGGCCAAGACCAGCCAACACGATCATGCAAAATGAGCATCGCACCACCCCCGAACACTGCCCCCAATGAACTGGCGGCTGAACGGATAGTGCCTGCGCGCATACGTTCAGTCTCGGGTAAACAGCGAATAGCCAAGGCATTGACCGGCGCGTCGGCCCAAGTGCCGAATAAGCTAGCCAGCATCGCCAGGGCGAATAACGTCGTGAAGCCCGTTTTTCCTATGTCGAGCCCCGCCAGCGCTACAAGGCTTGCGGCATAACCGACCAACAGTACTAAGCTCCAGCGCCGATAACCGGCGGTATCTCGCGCCCAGCGATCTACCGGAGCAGCCAATACGAACTTGAGCACGGCCGGCAACCCTGCCAATTGGAAGAGGCCGATGGCGGTGCCGGACCACCCCTGCTGGCGCATCACCAGCGGTAACCCTAGGTAGAGATAGATCATTGGTGCGGTCATAGCGAAGTTGATCCAGCCGAGCAGCAACTGCAACGACCAGTACGAAATGGCGGGGGCTTTCATGTCGGTATTCCCAGGTTTTAAGTTTCTGGAGCTAAACGCTTAAGGTACTCGTTGCTAAGCATGTGTTTTTAAGCGCTGGCTGGCTGCGCGAGCAACTGGACATATTGCTCGCAACGGTGCAGCAACTGCTCATGAGAGCCCTGATCGAGAATGCAGCCATCCTGCAGGAGTACGACCCTGTCAGCCTGAGCAATGGTGCTTGGACGATGTGCTACCACCAGTAGCGTGTACTGCCCACGAAGCGCCAACAAGGCCTGCTGCAGGGCATGTTCACTGTCAGCATCGAGGCTGGATGAAGCTTCATCCATTACCAGCACGGGCGCTTGAGACAGCAGTGCCCGGGCGATGGCGATACGCTGACGCTGACCACCTGAAAGCCGCGCACCATTCGCGCCGCAACGCGTTTGGTAGCCCTCAGGTAGGGCCTGAATGAAATCGTGGGCCTGGGCCTGATGCGCAGCGATTTCGATTTCCTGCTGCGTCGCCTCTGGTTTGCCCAAGCGCAAGTTGCCCTCGATACTGTCGTCAAACAAGTAGGCCTCCTGACCAACCCAGGCGATCCAGTGGCGCAGCTCGGATAGGGGAATATCACGCAGATCTTCGCTGCCCAGCTTCACTGTGCCGCTCTGCACCTCATAGAAGCGCATTAGTAAGTTGGCGCAGGTGGTCTTGCCAGATCCTGAGGGGCCAACCAGTGCGACCATCTCACCCGTTTCTACCCGGAAGTTGACACCCTGCAGCACAGGGCGCTCGGAATGGGCGAACACCACTTGGTTGAATTCGATGCTGGCATCCTTAGGCAATCGCTGGCCATTGTCCTGAATCGGCGAACGCTGATGCAGCAACGCCAACACCCGTGCCGCACTGGCGCGCACTGCACCCAGTTGGCTGGCACTGCGCGCTACCTCTGCCAAAGGTAGCAGTGCCGCGCCTACCAGCACGACCGATAGCGGAACTTGAGCCAACGCTAGGGCTTGATATTCAAGCAACACTGCGCTGGCCACCAGCGCGGTGATCAATGCTAAGGACTGGATCAGCTCTATACCGCCTTGCTCCGCGCCTGTTCGCAAGGCGTAACGACGCTGCTCGCTCTTCAGCCGCGCCAGATACTGCCCCAGCCGAGCGCGCCAAGCCGCCTCCTGATTGAACAAGAGGATCTCTCGACGCGCCTCAATGCCCTCAATCACTTCAGCGTTTAGTCCCGCTAGCGCGGCATTCATCTCGCGCCCCTGGCGAAAAGCACGCTCCCCCAGCCAGAATGGCACGCTGGTCAGAGTCGGCAGAAATGGCAGTAACACTAAAGTAAGCCAAGGCTGTATCCAGGCCAGCGCCAGCAGTGCCAACAGCGGTACCACAACTGCAGCGATGGTATCGGCCAGGGTGTGGGCAAAAAAGTGTTCCAGCGCCTGAGCATCGTTCAGCGCCACGTTGGCCTGCTCGCCGCTGCGGGTGTCGGACAAACCACCTGGGGCGGCACGCTCTAGACCGTCGTAAATGCCCACCTGCAGCGTTTCGATCAGAGCAAAAGCAAAGGCATGGGAGATATGTGCCTGCCACCAGCGACCACCGGCCCCAGCAACGGCGCTGACAAGCATGCCCCAAAGCACGGGTTGCCAGAGGCTCTCCGGTGCACCCGTCAGCGCCAAACCTGCTAGCCAGGCACCCAACGCAAGGCTTGTCACCATGCCAGCCTGGGCAATGAGCGTAGCAGCGATAGTGAGTGCTAGCAGGCGCGGCTGGCCAGCGGAAAGGCGTAACAGGTCACCCCATGTGCTACGCGGCCCCTGGGGAATTTCGTGGACATTGACTTTCATATTAGTTCTTCCTCGGTTTGGGGCGACGCTTCGTGGGCGTGCTGCCGGTTCCAGAGGCGCGCATAGAGGCCATTTCGGGTCAGTAGGTTGTGGTGATCACCGATCTCAACTAAACGACCACGATCAAGCACCAGAATGCGGTCGGCATTCCGAACGTTGGCTAGACGATGTGCAATCACCAGTAGCGAACGCTGACCGCGAAGCCGCTCGATGGCCTCTCCAATGTGGGTTTCGCTGGCAACGTCCACGTTCGCGGTCGCCTCGTCCAACACCATGACCGGTGTATTTTTTAGCCAAGCACGTGCGATAGCTATGCGCTGTCGCTGACCGCCAGAAAGTCGCGCGCCGCCTTCTCCCACGGCAGTGGCAACGCCTTTTTCAAGACTTGAAATCCACGATTCCAGTGACGCTACCCGGCATGCCTCAGCCAGATCCTCATCACTGGCTTGAGGAGCCCCCATCCTCAAGTTCTCTTCGATGCTGCCATGCAGCAGCACACTATGTTGGAACACGCCACTGACGTTTTCGTATACGTCATTGACGCGCAAATCGCGAAGATCAACGCCGCCCAGGCTGACGCGGCCGCAGTCAGGTGCAACAAAGCGCATCAATAGAGCTGCCAGGGTCGATTTTCCTGCGCCAGAGGGCCCTACCACAGCCACGAACTCACCAGGCTCAAGCGTAAAATTCACATTGTGCAACGCAGGTTCGCAGCCACCCGGCCAGGTATAACTAACGCTATCAAAGGCCACTCCATGATGGGTCGGTAAAGCCCGGGCCTCAATCGGCTCTGGCACCCCAGGTATAGCGTCAAGTAAACGAATGACGGGGGCCGCCGCCGCATTACCCGACCATGCAATGTGGAAGGTCTTATCAAGCTTTTCCAGCGTACCGAAGGCCTCGCGGGCCAGCAGCACAACGGCCAACAACGCAAACGGCGATAGCTCACCGGCAACGGCGCGCTGAGCGCTAAGCGCAGTCACCAACGCTAAACCACCCAAGCTAAGCAGCCCTGTTGCGCCGTTACGCATGAGAATGGCGTAAAGCACACCCATGGCCTGCTCACGCAGATCCCGTGCCTGTTGACTGAGTACCTGACGGCGCCGGGTCTGAGCATTGAAGGCCTTGAGCGTGGTGACGCCGCGCAAGCTGTCGAGCAAATACGCGGAAAAACGCCCCATACTCGCGAACAACCCACCTGCAGAAGCGCGCCGCCAACGCAACCAGAGGCGATCAGTAAAGGGTAGCGCCAGCGCAGCAAGAGCAGCCACAAGGGCAGAACGGCTATCGAAATACGCCATTAGCAGTAGCACACCCCCGCCACCAAACACCGCACCCAGCACTGCAGGCACATAACGGCTGTAATAGGCTTGCAAGGCTTCCACCGACTGCACCAAGGTGGTACTCAGTTCCCCGCTATCTCGGTCGCTGGCCGGATCAGCCGCCACACGTAATACCTGACCAATCAGGCGCTGACGCAAGTAGTGCCGGGCAAGCCCTGCCACACGCATAGCGAGTGCTTCAGACAACCCCATCAGCACGATGCGTAGCCAAGTAAAAACAAAAAAAACCGACAGCGGCCACCATAGTTCGGACAATGGCTGGTCAGCGAATAGCCCGGCCAAAGCACTGGCTAAGCATAGCGCCTGACCAACATGACAGGCGGTGACAACCACTTGGCCGAACGCAGCCAGTAAAATCGAAGGACGCAAAGGCCGCGACAAGCGCCAGAGAACCGGGGTCATGCCTCTACCCCCGAGTCACCTCTAGTTGCCAGCACGCACTGAATAGGCAGTCCTCTCAGACGGTTGGTTTTAATATCCTGCCAACCTTGTTCGGCTAGTAATTGCTGCACCAACTCTATCGAATGACAGTCACCAGCCTCAGTGAGGCTGAGCATCTGTGCTGCAAACAGCCGTTGAATCGGTTCCTGTTCGGGTGGTGCATTGGAGCGCATGAAGCCAGCAATTAGAACCCGCCCTCCGGGTTTCAGCCAAGATTGCAAACGCGCCAACAGGTGCCAACACTGAGATTCATCGAAGTGGTGTAACACTTGACTAAGAATGATCAAGTCAAAGCGCTGCTCAAACCTTACTTCAAAGAGGTCACCAGGAATGAAACGTACCTGCTCACAAACACCAAAACACTCAGCGGTTTTCTCAAATAACTCTTCGCTGTCTGGCCAGTCAACTCCCCACACTCTCATCGAAGGTTGTTTGGCAGCCAGTGTGAAGCCGTAGGTACCGTTTCCGCAGGCCAAGTCCAGAACCTCAGGCTGCGAACGCTCGCCCAGCCATGGCAGTATTTGGTCAGCTAAACGTCGAGCAGTAACTCGCGCAGTGTTAGTGATGCCCTGAGAGAATTCTTTCCAATATGGGTGATTAGCCGCTTCCAGGCTTTGCGAAAGAACGCTACCACCAGCTACTACCGCGCCCTTAAAATCGCGGAAGGCGTCCCACATCAGGTCAGCGGTGTAAACTTGTGTCAAGCCACCGACATAATGGGGTGAAGTACGACACAAGAATTTCTCTCCCAAAGAACTAGCACGATAGTAGGAGTGGCCGGGTTCGTTTGACACTAGCCCCAGCCCAGCGAGAGCATCGAGCAGGATGCGAGTACCACGGGGGCTGGCCTGAATACGCTCAGCCAGTACCTCAGCGGTGACGCCTTCGCCCATTTGATCAAACAATTGGAGCTCGATAGCCGCACGTAACACGCCTGCGCGCTCCACCCCCATCAATAAGTCAATTACCGGCTGTGCTGAAACACCGTTCCAGACCGCCTTACAGCGTTGTAGTAACGCCTTCTGGTCAACCTTACCAGATGGCGCCAATGGCAACTCAGGCACACACGTCAGCGTATCAGGCAGTTGACTCGGCTGAGCACCCACTTCCTTTACGAGATACGCCAGCATTTTCTCCAACGTCAGCGCGTGACGGCCAGGCTGCATGACTACAAAAGCATCCAGGCTCGGCTTGCCATCTTCAGTAGGGTTGTTGAGCACCACACTCTGGTCAACCGCAGGATGACCGCGCAATATATGGGCCACTTCAACAAGATTAATTTTATAACCGCCGCGTAGCACAGTGTCAGCACGTCGACCAACAATGCGCAGACGCCCTTCAGCATCAAGTAATCCATGATCACCTATACGCACCCAACCTTCGGTGTTGCGGTAGCGCTGATCCAGTTCCGGTGCACCGTAGTAGCACATCGGCGTCATAGGTCCGCGCGCCCATATTTCTCCCTCTTCACCACAGCCGAGCTGCTGGCCCAAATCATTGCGAATGCTCACGCTAATCACTGTCGGATCGGGGCAACCGACAGTCCGCACAGTCGTTTCAGGCCGGTCATCAAGCTCAGTATGGCAGGCAATACCGTCAGCAGAACCGTAGGACTGGATCAGCGTGCACCCTAGTTTGTTACGTACCCCTTCATAAGTCTGCTCACTCAGTGCTGAGCCTCCGCTGACGATCGTCGTGAGAGAGGAGAAATCAAGCGATTCAGACCCACATGGCTGGAGCAAAGGACTAGCCAACAGCATGTCAACCATATTAGGGCCAGCAAAAAGGTGTGTGGCTCGTTGTTGGGAGAGCAGACGTAGCACTTCGTCCGGCTCGAAGCGATCCAAGCAAATGAGAACTCCCCCAAGGGAAGCCAAAGTGCAGGGAGTGCCAAGCGAGCCAAAGGGCGAAGCTAGCGGCACCGCAAAAAGTGCACGTATTTTCGATGAATCCTGAACCAAGCTGTGTAGATAAGCTGTCTGACCACCCACCAACGCATTGTGCGAGTAAAGCACCAATTTAGGCTCAGACTCCGAGCCTGAAGAAGCTATCAGGCGGGCTCCAGCATTAGGATCGACGCGCACGCTGAGGGCATTGAATTCTGACCTTTCCCAACACTCAGCCAAACTCGGCCAATTTTGGTAACGTTGTCCGCATACCAGCACCTGCTCTAGTGCCGGTAATTCATGCTTCAAACTATCGACCAACTCAGCGTAATCGGTGTCGCCTACCTTTCGTTTACATACCAGAACGCGTGCGGCGGATTTGGTGAGCATAGCGCGGGTATCGCGTTTGCGTCGCCCCATTGGATATGGCAGCACAATCGCCCCCAATGCGGCTACAGCCAAGTCTACAGCACAGGCACGCCACCCATTTGGTAAGTTCACTGCCACCACATCTCCCGCACCAACTCCCATATCATGCAGCACTTGGGCTAGGCTGAGACTTCGCGCTCGCAATTGAGCATAGCTGAGGCTGTCGGCACCCTCGATAACGGCTGCATCCATCGGACGCACTTGAGCAATATCCAGAAAGGCCTCAAACAAGCCTTTATTCGGGTAGATACCTTCCGAGGCCCAACGCTCGCGTAGGCTGGTAGGAACCCAATCCAACACCTGTGTTTTTTTGAGTTGACTTTGATTCTGCCGCATGGCTAGTTCATTAGGCATGTTACATTGTCCTTAAGCATTAATGATCCAAGGGGTGGCAACATTCAGACCATGTTCGTCACGGCTCAGCGTGCCTGACAAGTTGGGGTGGGCTCCGACATCAGCAGCACAAAAAGAAACGGGGGTAGCGATAACCCCTTGCTTTGCCAGCAAAGTCAGCGCCTTGGTAGTCGCTAGCGAGCGCAGGTCTAACTCTGACAACATGTGCCTGGAGCACGACTCAACCATCACGTAACCATCGGCAGTGGCGAAACTCCGTGCCGGGGGTGAGCCAGGGCTAGACGCCATAAGCAGCGCAGCAGCTCCGGCCATGGCTGAATCTAGCTCCAGAACCTGCTGATGTGCATAGCGAGCGTAAAGTGCAGCAACAACACCTTCGGCTAGGGCCACTCCACCAAGCACGTCCACCAACGTCAGTAACGCTCCAGCGGGACTTTCTGCTTGGTTGATCCGGCATGCTAAACCGCTATACGCCTGGATCATGAAATCGGTGGCAAGTGGATCATTCATTTTTGGTACTCGACCAGTACCAGACGCCGAAGCATAGATGAGTGAGGATGACTGGCGACGCAGTATGTCAGGCGTCAACCCTAAACGCTCGGCTCGGCCAGGCGCCCAGTTATGCAGGAAGACATCTGCGCCGCCAGCCATCTGTAGCAAGCGTTCCCGGTCCCCCCCGCTGCGCAGATTAAGCTCGACACACGACTTATCCCGATTGATGGCATGAAAATGTACCGACAACTCGTTCACCAATGGCGCCATACCTCGCATCGGGTCGCTGCCAGGTGGTTCTACCTTTACCAGTTCCATGCCAAGTTCGCGCAACAGGTGTCCCGCCAGCGGCCCCTGAATCAATCGACAAGCTTCAATCCCCCGCAACCCTGTCAATGGCCGCTCCGGTGCAGTGTTTAACGTGGAGCTACACGCGGCCACTCGTGGCTCTCCGAAAGACCAAGGGCCATGTGTCTGCCAAGACACCACAGTTCCCGAACGCAGTGGGCATATATCCACACCACTGTTTCTAGCCATGCGCTGCAGATCCACCAATCGTCGGCTGGAACAGGCATCAAATAGGCTGGACGGCAGCAGCGCTTGGGCGGTGGTATAGCGCTGTAGGAAGGGCGACCAAGCTGCTGCGATGTCAACTGCCGAAACCTGTAACCTACTCCAAAAGCTTAGCCAAGCCTCAGGGCTCAGTGCTTCAAGCTCAAAGAGGTGCCCTTCGACACTGATAAAGGGAGGTGAAGACCAATCTATGCCTGCTTTGGATGGAGAGGCTTGGCCAGCGTCATCCATAGCCAAATACTGAGCCATAGATAACAACCCGACTCCGCCCAGGCTCAGGTTTACTTCACGGCTACCACTACCACGGTACTGGCCAATCAGAGCGGCTACGCCAGTAGTGCACATAAGTGATGCGGATAGCACCGATAGATAGTCCGGCCCCAGAGCAAATACACCACCTGCATTGCGAGCATGCCAACCACTCAGCCCACAAGCTGCCTGCGCCAGCGCCTCGCTTATTGGCTGATTACCACAAGGCCAGCCACGTAAGTACACAACCACTCGTGCACCCCCACCATCTTCGAACTGTGCTACCAGCTTGTTAGCGGTGGACTGCAGATTCCTCTCTACTCGTGCACCAAGCAGCTCTGCTCGGTGGATAAAAGCCTCTGCAACCGCTTCCAACCCTATTGGCGCAGGAGTCAAGGATATCGTAATCCCCGTCAGTGGCGGTTTCACAACAATCGGGATCATCCCCCTCCTCCTTACTCTGCCAAATTTAACCAGAATCAATGCGCGCCCCCGTATATGCCCTACCTCGGATCGGATATTGAGCAACGAGTAATCAGCCTGCTGGCAATTGTCGAGATGACATGAGGGATGATACTTTATTGAGGTAATGCTAATCATTCGCATTACATATGAAAATCGAAGGTTTCCGTATGCTATTCATGCGAAGCCATTTTTTGCCTGTACCGCCTGTGCTCTGATTACCCCAGCCACAGATTGCAGACACTGCGCCTAGGGGCTTATTGGCGTTTCATTGCTGCCCACGCCGAAACGCCTGCTGATTAAGATGGATAAGGAGTGATGTGTTGTGAACTGCTTGTCAAAACCGAAATTGGCCACTGATCAAGAACTGCAGAAATGGACATGCCGTCAAAGCGATTCTTCTCGAAGCCATACATTAATTGAGCGACTGGATTGCGAGGCAGGTTTCTCAGTTGTCCGCTCTCGAATCTCTTCGGGACGCGAGTTACGCGAAGCTTGTCAGCACGAAGGCAATGAACGAACCCTGGTGATCACATTCGGTCTTTCAGGACAATCCGAGTTCTTAGACCGAGTAGGTAACAGCTTACCCTTCTCAGCCAACCGAACTACGGTTTCAGTATTTCAGGAAGGCATTGGTGAAAGGCGCTACGCCGCCGACGAACCCATCCAGCAGTTGCGCCTAGTGGTTTCTGAGTCAGCACTTACGCGTTATATCGGGCCAGAGCGCTGTGATCGATTACTTGGCAAAGCTCTGCGCCATAACGAAAGCTTTCGCAAAATCTCTCACGTCAACAGCCGAGCCAGTGAACATCTCAGATTTTTCAAGAACCCGAGGGTAGGAGAGCAAGACGGGCTGCGCCAGCGTATCCATGCTCTAAGCCTGCTCGGTGAACAGCTCAACCTGCTGGCCCCCGGTGAGGTACAGAGAGGAGGAATTACAGGCCGTGATGTGGACTTGCTTGAAAGAGTTGAAACCTTCATGCGCACCCACTTGAGCCAGCCTATAAACAATGCTTGCTTGTGCGCGGAGCTGGGCATCAGTGAGTACAAACTCAAGGAATGTTTCCGTCAGGCCTACAGCAACAGTCCCGCCCAACACTTGTTGGAGATGCGCATGCAGCGCGCACAAGAACTATTAGCGGCTGGATACCGAGTATCGGAATCGGCCTACCAAGTAGGCTACCAGCACCCAAACAATTTTAGTGCCGCCTTCACAAAGTTTTTCGGCTACACGCCAAAATCGGTGCGCGACTCACTTTAACCAATTGATTTAAAACTAAACAAAAGGAACATAACATAATGCAGTCACCATACTGCCGCCAGGAGTCAAGCGGAAACTTCATGCGGGCAAGTCAAGCGCCGATTTCCCTCAACTTGAATGAATCGCCCTACGGCGTGCCAACAGCAGCACTAGAGGCTGCACGGAATGCAGTGAGGATATCTTCACGCTATCAATTCGAACTGGTCGAACAGCTACGTCAAGACCTGGCCGACCGACACCAAATTCCCAATGAATGGATATCGCTTTATCCAGGCTCGAACCGTGCTCTGCACTACGCGACACTGGCCTTCACAAATGCTCAAAAACCACTAGTGGTAGGGGCGCCTGGTTTTCCAGTGTGTGAGCAAGCTGCACGGCTGCATGAACGGCCAGTGTGCCAGATACCCTTACTAGCAGACGGGGAACATAATGTGTCAGCGATGCTTGAGGCTGGTGCAGGAGGATTGATCTATGTGGCCAACCCCAACAACCCCACCGGCAGCGTAACGCCCCATGATGCGCTCCTTCGACTGATTCACGGCGCCGCCAACCTGACCCAACAGGCCGTGGTGCTAGTAGATGAAGCCTATGTGGAATTCAGTGACGAGCCCTCGATGATCGCTGCACTACGAGAACATCCAAACTTGGTTGTTACACGCACCTTCTCGAAAATCTACGGACTGGCAGGTCTGCGCATTGGGTATGCAGTGGCGCAACCAGAGCTGCTTAATCGCATCCATACACAACCGGCTCATGACGTACCGGCACCGGCGGCAGCCGCTGCCCTTGCGTGTCTAGCTGACGAAGCCGAATGCACACGGCGTAAGCATGCCACTAAGAAGGAACGCCAAGCTTTCACAGATTGGCTAGGCGGCTATGGCTTGCGCCACAGCAACTCCCACAGCAACTGCCTATTGATCGACTGTCAACGGCCCGTCGCCACGATAATTGAGGAGCTCGCGCAACTGGGTGTGAAAGTCGGCAGAAGTTGGCCGGGACTTGATAAGTGGGTACGTATCACCCTTGGTACCACCGACGAAATGCACATCCTACGCCAAGCCTTGGCGCAAGTTTTGAACCTCGAACGGAGCTGACCTATGACCACTAGGAATCAACATGATGACGCATCGGTATTACCTCGAGACCTAGCACCTCTGGTTAGTAATCAAGGAGCCAAACTAATCCCTGAGGAGTTATCACGCTACAGTCGTCACATCTTAATTCCCGAATTAGGTTTGACTGGGCAGCAACGCCTAAAAAACGCCCGAGTTCTAGTGATTGGCGCCGGAGGATTAGGTTCTCCTACTCTGCTCTACCTAGCCGCAGCAGGTATTGGCACACTGGGCATCGTTGACTTTGACCTAGTCGAAGCCTCAAACCTGCAACGTCAAGTGATCCACAACATGAATACTTTGGGTCAGCCCAAGACAAAAAGCGCTAGCCTCGCCATCAAGGCACTAAACCCCAATGTAAAGGTGCAACTGCATGAGCTTCGCTTGGATAACAGCAATGCCCTTGAACTGTTCGACCAATACGACCTGATCATCGATGGGGCCGATAACTTCGCCACTCGTTATCTGGTTAACGACGCTTGCGTGATGGCCAATAAACCTTATGTGTGGGGCTCAATCTACCGATTTGAAGGGCAGGTCAGCGTATTTTGGGAAAATGCTCCGAATGGTGGGCTGAACTACAGAGACCTCTATCCTGAGCCACCCCCGCCACAATTCGCTCCGTCCTGCTCAGAAGGCGGCGTGCTCGGCGTTCTTTGCGCCGCTGTGGCTTCAGCGATGAGCACAGAAGCCATTAAGCTGATCACCGGTATCGGTGAGACATTGCTTGGCACACTGATGGTCTACGACGCACTACGCATGCGTCACCGTTATCTGCCGTTGCAGCGCGACCCTCAGCGTATACCTATAACCTCACTCCAGGACTATCCACAGTT